>NZ_JBUZNL010000014.1:0-93147 GCF_055326485.1 Georgenia sp. G2120
CTGTCAGCGGCCATGAAAAGCTGCCCATAGGTGGCCAGGGAATGACCCGCTGACGGCCACAAGGACTGCCCAGTGATGGCCACCGGCTCTGCCCGGTGCTGGCCATCTGGTTTGCCCGCGCTACTCGTTGCCCGCCGCGTCGTGAGACGGCGGGGGCCCCTTCCCCGGGTTGGATATCGGTGTCGAATCGAATCCAGCGAGGAAGAGGCCCTGAATGAAGGATGCCGTAGAAACCATGAGAATACTCAGTGCCTATGACCTGACCAGGTCATTGCGGGGTGCCGCCGAGTTGACCGGTTGCTCCCACCACACCGTGGCCCGGCTGGTGCAGGCCCGCGATGCCGGCCAGGCCCCTGGAGCCGGAGCCAGTCGCCCGAGGGTCACCGACGCGTGGCTGCCCAAGATCGAGGAATGGGTCGAGGCCTCCACCGGGCGGATCCGCGCCGATGTCGTGCACGACAAGCTCACCGTGATGGGCTACACCGGCTCGGAGCGTTCCACCCGCCGGGCGGTGGCGGAGGTGAAGGCCGCCTGGCGGGCTGGGAGGCGGCGGGTGCACCGGCCCTGGATCACCGAGCCCGGGGGCTGGTTGCAGTACGACTTCGGCGATGGGCCGGTGATTGACGGGGCCAAGACGGTGCTGTTCGTGGCCTGGCTGGCCTGGTCTCGCTTTCGGATCGTCATCGCCCTGCGTGATAGGACGGCTCCGAGCGTGTTCGCTGCCCTGGACCGGTGTTTCCGGCTGATCGGGGGTGCCCCGACGTATGTGCTCACGGACAACGAGAAGACGGTGACGGTCTCCCATGTGGCCGGGGTGCCGGTGCGCAACCAGGCCACCGTGGCGTTCGCGGCGCACTACGGGGTGGAGGTGCTGACCTGCCGGCCGGCGGACCCGGCTGCCAAGGGCGGGGTGGAGAACGCGGTGAAACTGGCCAAGGCCGATCTGGTTCCGAAGGACACCAACCTGCGGACCGAGTACACCTCGTTCGCCGAGCTCGAAGAGGCATGTCAGTCGTTCATGGCCCTGGTCAACGCCCGGGAGCACCGGGTGACCCGCCGCCGCCCGGCCGACATGCTCGCCGAGGAGGCTGGCGCGCTGCACCGCATCCCCGCCACGGCGCACACCGTCTCCTACGGGGTCGGACGCAGGGTGCCGGAGAACACGCCGATGGTCTCCTTCGAGAACGCCCAGTACTCGGTGCCGGCGCACCTGCTCGGGGCCGAGGTCTTCGTCCGCCATCACGGCACCGGCCCGGACTCGCAGGTGGTCATCATGCACGCCGGTGCCGATGGTCCGGTGGAGGTCGCCCGGCATCAGCTGGCCCGGCCCGGGTCTCCGGCCATCGACGACGCGCACTTCCCCGGCCACCAGGCGGACAAGGTGCCCGGGGACTACACCCCGACGCCTCGTTCGGCGGCGGAAGCGGAGTTCCTGGGCATCGGGGCCGGGGCGAGGACCTGGCTGGTGGAGGCCGCCGCGGCCGGCACGGCGCGGATCGGCCAGAAGATGGCCGAGGCCGTCACCCTGGCCAAGCTGACCGGCACCGACCAGGTCGACAAGGCCCTCGGGGTCGCCGCCGTGCACCACCGCTTCGCCCACGGGGACCTGTCCTCCCTGCTCACCGCCGCCGGCCACCGCACCGGGACTCACGCCGCGACGGAGGAACGGTCCCTGACGCAGGGCACCGCCGGCTGGGCCGGCCTCGGCACCACCAGCACCGAGGGGGCAGCCCGATGAGCATCACGACCCCGAACACCACCGCACCGGCGCTGCCGGCCGAGCTCGAGGCGCTGATGCGGCAGCTGAAGATGCCCCACGCCCGAGGGATCGCCGCCGAGGTCCTGGCCACCGCCCGGGCCCAACGCTGGGAACCGGCCGAAGTCCTCAAGGCTCTCTTGACGGAGGAGACCGCCGGGCGGGCCCGGTCCATGCTCGCCGCCCGGCGCAAGGCCGCCGGATTCCCCACCGGCAAGACCTTCACCACCTGGGATGAACAGGCCTCCTCGATCCTGGCCCCCACCCAGCAGTCCCTGCGCACCCTGGAATGGCTCTCACGCAGGGAGAACCTCGTGGTCTGCGGGCCCTCCGGCACCGGCAAGACCTTCTTCCTCGAGGCCCTGGGCCAGCAAGCCGTCGAGGAGGGCCGACGGGTGGCCTGGTTCACCCTTGAGGACCTCGGGGCGATGATCCGAGCTCATCGGCCCGATGACACCATCACCAAGGCCGTGGCCCGGATCCTGCGCGCCGACCTGGTCATCATCGATGACATCGGGCTGCTGCCGGTCGCCGACGATGCCGCCGAGGGCCTCTACCGGATCGTGGACGCCGCCTACGAGAAACGCTCCGTGGCCATCAGCTCCAACCTGCACCCAGCCGGTTTCGACGAACTGATGCCCAAGACCCTGGCCACCGCCACCGTGGACCGGCTCCTGCACCACGCCCACGTCTGCCAGACCACCGGAGACTCCGTGCGGATGACCCAGGCGATGGCCGGGAAGGGAGTCATGCCACTGAACTGATCCCATCACGGTGGCCAGCATCACCACCCAAGCGGGCAAACCAGCTGGCCACCAGTGGGCAGTTCTGATGGCCACCAGCGGGACGAAACACTGACCGCCTATGGGCAGAACTCAACGGCCCTTGACATGCACCCTCACTCGATCCGGCGAGATCAGGTGAAGTGAGCCAGATCAGGGGATCCCCACTCCCCCATTCCGTGAGATCAGGTGATCGGCGCGAGACCAGGTGTCATGCCCCCTGCTCTCACCACCTTTTCCCTTCTCTCGTGAAGAGGCCGGGGCACCTCGGGCCGTCACCCAGCCGCAGCGCCGCCGAGGGCACACTTCCGACGGCCGCTCTCCAACTGCGCAGCTCCACAGCAACCTGCGGACGAGGCCCACGCAGCCGCCTGCCGACGAGGTCGACACTTCCGCCCGCGCACGCCGTCCCCACAACCGCCCATCTCACACGCTCGCCCACAGCCTGCCGCCCCTGACGAGCAGGCTGTTGCAGGATCCGGGCACCGTCGCCGCATGGATCCGTCGTCGGTCAAGGAGCCCGTCCACCTCACGGTCGCGCCGTCGAGCATGCTCAGGAACGCCAGGGCGTCACTCGCCGACGGGGAAGAGATCGTGCGACTCAGGCGCGGGAGCTTCGCCGTCGTGCCTGCGGGTCTTGACCGCTGGCAGCGCACGACCAGCCTGCACCTCGCACTGTGCACCGCGATCAGCCGCGACCTTCGGGCCGAGCACGCGCTGTGCCTGACGTCGGCGGCGCGCATGCACGGGCTGCGTGTGTGGAAGGTGCAGGAGAGTCCGCACCTTGTAGTCGCCGCCAAGGCGAGCACTCGGGACGACCTCGACCACCACAGGCACCTGCTGGCCCTGCCGGAGGAGGACGTCACCGTCGTCGCGGGGATACGGGTGGTGCGGCTCGAACGGGTGGCGCTGGACTGTGCGCGATTCCTGCATCCGCGGGACGGGCTCGTCGTCGTCGACCATGTGATTGCCGTGCTCGCCAAGGCCACCTTTACGGAGCGCGAGCGCACCGAGCGGGCGGCGGCTGACGTGAGAGCAGCGCTTGAGGAACGGATCGAACGTCTGCCGAGAGGTAGTCGAGGGCGGGCCCGCGCGCGGGCGGTCGTGGCGTGGTCGACGCCGTGGTCGGAGTCGGCGTGGGAGTCGCACATCAGGTGGGTGGTGCTGACGTGGGGGCGGCGCGACGTCGTGGTTCAGCAGCCGGTGCCCACGCGGCGCGGGACGTATCGCACGGACCTGTCGATCCCGCTCGAGATCCGCGCCGACGGAAGCATCCGTTGGCTGCACATCGAGTTCGACGGCCTCGTGAAGTACGGCGCCGGCGACCCTGAGGCGAATGCGCAGACGATCGTCGACGAGCGGGACAGGGAACGCGCGATCGAGGCGACGGGCGACGTCGTCGTGCGGTTCGTGTCGAAGGAGGCACGGCGCGAGGTCGACGTGATCCGGGTGCTCGAGCCGCACCTCGCCGGGACTGTGCTCCACCGTCTTCGGCCCATACGCGAGCTGATGGCGTAGGGCTCGGGCATCGCCCCGACCAGCACGGGAGAGAAGTCCCCTCCACTCCCCCTGCAGGGCTCTGGCCTGCCCCATACCTTCGTAGGTAACAGCACGGCAACGGTCATGACGGAGGGGGAACGATGACCAGCGACGACGAATGGGTGATCACGAAGGACAGCCCGACTGCGGGCGCGGTGTCGGGGGATTCCCCCCGGATGCAGTCGCCTACCGACTCCGAACCCGGCCACGGTCCGGTGCGCAGAGGTGATAGCGAAACCACTGAAGCCCTTGTGCTCGGAGTCATTCCGATACCCCCCTTCGTATACGTGCCCGTGACCGACGAGTCAGCGGAGGAGGGCTCTCGACTTCTCCTCGCCGACGACGAGAAGGGGCGGCGGGCACTCCCTGTCTTTACTTCACATGACAGGTTCGTGGCGGGGCTCGGCATCGACGCCCGATGGGCGCTGCAGTCGGCTGCTCAGGTTCAGGAGATCGTTCGAGCCGGGCACGCCACCTACGTGGCCGTAGATATCGGAATCGATGCACATTACGCGACAACGTCAACCGACGAAGGGGGTCCGAGATGAGTGGGCAGATTGAGGTCGATGAACACTCGATCAGGGTGATCACCAGTTCTCACGACACAAAGGCAGACCGGCACGGCGAGACGACGCTTCCACCGGAGGGCGATTGGGGGTGGGGTGCCACGCACGTCACGACCATCTCATCCAAAGCGACGAAGTGGACAGCTGACGTCATCTTGATGCACGCGGGCGCGTCCGCCGCTGTTCAACATGCGTGGGAGACGCTTCGCGCCAACGATGAGGCCGCCGCCGAGTACTTCGAGTCCCTTGGAGGGGTCTGATGCCAATCAATACCCACGTTCCTGGAAACGTTGCGCAAGTGACGGCGATCGGCGATTGGCTTCAAGGCGTGACGGACGACTTTCACGAGTCGGCAACGTACTCACGGTCTGGGTCGACAGTCGCTGAAATGCACTGGACCGGCGATGCCGGTCAGGCCTATGTCGCGATTGCGGCAAACATGGCCAACGCCCAGTGGGATAATTACAACCACCTGAAGGAGGCCACCGAAGCTGTCAAGGCCTACGGGGTCAAGCTCGATCTCCTCATACGGAAGTTCGCCGAGTACCGGAACGAGGCGGTGGGAGCCGGGCTCGAGGTCAACGGGTACACCATTGAGACTCCCGACCCCGTTCCGCCGTACAGGTCCGGCGCCGAAAGGGGAGGGGGTGGCTCCACAGAGGACACCCCGGACACAGAAGAAGAAGATATGGCACGCATCGGCACGTACAACGCCATCTTTCGCGCCGTCGACGGGGAGAAGCAGGAGTTCATGCGGTGGATTCAAGCCGATTTCGCCCAGGCAGCATCAGCAATCAGCGGTGCAACCGGCACAAGCGACATCGTCTTCAAGCAGCTCACCGGGGCTGCGCCGGGGTGGCAGGGCAAGGCGGCTCTGGAGAAGGCGAAGAATCTCAATTCAACGGCTGACGCGATCGAAGCATCTGCCGACCAGCCGGCCAACCGAATGCACCCGGACGACCGTGAAGCCTGGGATGACGCACGAAGGGCAGCGCAAGCCGATGTCAATCAGGCCCGAGGCACCGGACGAGTCGTCAAGGGAATCGGTCAGGCCTTGACGGGGCCGCTTCTCCCTGCGGCAGATCTGATGCTCGGTGACGCTGACTCGACAAGTTTGGTAGCGACCACGGTCGGGATGATCCCAGTGGTCGGTGGAGTTGCGAGCCTCGCCGCCGGTCCGCTCTACGACCACGCAGTGCCGGATCAAGTCCGGGCTCGGGCAGACGACGCGATCGATGATGCGGTCGATTACTTGCAGCCTGGGCGCTGGGGGGGAAAGGCTCGGCAACCCATCGACTGATCCAGCCTGTCGTTCAGGGCTGGCCTGTCACGCAGCGCATGTTGGGTCGCTCCCAAGCGAGAAGCGTCTTCCTCGGATCGATTGATCCGCTGACTCGGCACCGCACCATTCCTCGTCCATCAGCTCTGAGTGCGGCACCATGACTCCATGCGCGCCATCGTCCAGACCGAGCACGGCTCCCCCGACGTCCTCAAGCTGACCGAGGTCCCCGACCCGGTCCCGGGCGCGGGGGAGCTGCTCGTCGAGGTCGCCCACGTGGGCGTCAACTTCATCGACACCTACCGTCGGACGGGCCAGTACCCGATCGACCTCCCCCACACCCCGGGCACCGAGAGTGCGGGAACGGTCGCCGCTGTCGGTTCCGGTGTGACGGGCTGGTCGGTCGGCGACCGGGTCGCGTACGCCGCCGCACCGGGCGCCTACGCCGAGAAGGTACTCGTGCCGGCCGCTACCGCTCTCGGAGTCCCCGCCGGCCTCGACCTCGACGTCGCCGCCGCACTCCCCCTCCAGGGCATGACGGCGCACTACCTGCTCGACGGCGCATCGCACGTAGGCGACGGCTCAACCGTTCTCCTTACGGGCGCGGCAGGAGGCGTCGGCCTGCTCGTCACGCAGCTCGCGAGCGCCCGCGGAGCACGCGTCATCGCCCTCGTCGGGAACCCGGGGAAGGAGGAGCTTGCCCGCACCGCGGGAGCGCAGGACGTCATCCGCTACCGCGAGCTCGACGACCTCACGACCGACCTCCCGCGCGCCGTCCGAGAGTTGACCGGCGGCACGGGTGTCGACGTCGCGCTCGACGGCGTCGGGAAGGACACCTTCGACGCCTCCCTCGCCTCGCTGCGCACCCGCGGAACACTCGTCCTCTTCGGCGCCGCGTCCGGCCCGGTCCCGCCGTTCGACCTCCAGCGGCTCAACTCTGCCGGCTCCGTGTTCGTCACCCGCCCGACGCTCGTGCACTACACCGCCGAGCGCGAGGAGCTCGAGTGGCGCTGGCTCGCCGTCGCGTCGCCCGCGGCCGAGGGCACGCTCGACGTCCGGATCGGCCACCGCTTCCCCCTCGCGGACGCAGCCGACGCCCACCACGCGATCGAGTCCGGCACGACGACGGGGAAGATCCTGCTCGACGTGTGACGCGAGCCGGAACGATCGCCGACACCCCTATGTATCCGTTGCGCGAGGCGGATCAACGGTTGATTCACCCTGCTCATCCGCGCCATCCCGGATGCCCGGATGCCCGGACGCCCGGACGCGACATTCGCTTCGCTCCCACGCGCGTCGGTCGCTGGCGCGGAAGGATGCGCGGCAATGTCCGGAGACGGGCACCACTCCCCCGCCGGCCCCCTCCCGCCGCGAGCTGGCGGCCACTACCCTCCGTCGACATCGCAGCAACCGGACAGAGACGTCGACGAGGACGGGGACCGATCATGCGCCACGAGTACGACGGGCATCCCGTCGAGCCAGCATCCACGGACACGGCGTCGACACCCGGCCGTCGAGGCCTGCCCGTGATGGGCGCTGCCACTCTCCCACCCGTCGTCTACGTCCCGGTGGTCGAGCGCGAGGAAGGGCTTCGGGTGCTGCTGCTCGAGGACGACGAGGGACGCATCGGTGTCCCCGCCTACACCGCCCTCGACCGGTTCATCCTCGCTCTCGGCGAGGAGGAGGGGTGGGCCGTCCGGTGGCGTGAGGACATCGCGTGGCTCATCGACGAGGGACACGCGGACCACGTCGTCGTCGACCCGGGCGTGCCTCGGAGTGCCGCCACGCGCGGTGAGGGCCGAGAAGGAGGCCCACGTGAGTGACGATCTCGAGGTAGACGAGGCCGCGATCAAGAACTACGAGCGCTGGCACGCCACAACCGTGGATCGGCACAACGAGGTCCCCCTGCCGCCGGAGGGCGACTGGGGCTGGGTGATGGGAGAGCTGACGACGATCGCGGCTCGCGGAGCATCGTTGAACGCGGCTGCCATCACCGCCAACGGCGGCCTCGCCCACGCGCTCGACCAGGCCTGGGAACGATTTCGGCACGAGGACGACGAGGCCGCAGCGCTGTTCAACCAGCTCGGGGAGCCGTGATGGGTATCGACACCAGGGTGAAGGGCACCCCGGCAGACGTATACGCGCTCGCCGACTGGCTGAAGGCCCTCGATGACGTCTTCTTCGAGACTGCCCGCACGGGATGGGCGGTCATCGGTGGCGGCACCGAGAGCACTGCCCCCACAAGGTTCAGAGGAGACGCCGGGCAGGCGTACTTCGTCGTGGCGGAGCGCCTCGGCGAGTCGCAGCAGGTCGTACAATCGATGCTCTCCGCCTGCGAGTCCAAGGTCCGCACCTACGGCATCAAGCTGACCATGCTGGAGGAGAAGTTCGAGGCCTGCCGTCGTGATGCGCGCGAGGGCGGCCTCGTCGTCAACGGAGCCACCATCGAGGCTCCACCCGCCGCCCGCGAGGTGCCCGGGGTCTCCGTGTCCGGCGAACGCGGCCTCGCCGAGTACCGGAACGATATGGCGCACCGCCGGGCCGAGCTCGAGAAGATCGCGCTCTACAACCGTCTCCGGGAACACGTCCACCGCGAGACCGCCGAGCTGGTCCGATGGACGGTCGACGAGCTGGCGCCCACGGTCCAGTCGGCGCGCGAACGGCAGGCGATCGAGGACCTGGGCGCCACTGTCATCGGACTCGGTGTCGAAGAGGCCACCGGCGCGATGGCGAATCGATGGGAACGGGTGGCTCGGGAGTTCGAGGCGGCCGCGGAGCAGCCCGAACCGCGGCGGATGCACGACCCCGATCTCGAGCGCTGGCGTGCTCTCCAGGAGGAGTACCGGAGCGGCAATCGCATCGCCGTCCCCGGCGCGCGTGTCCTTCGCACCCTGTCACGGGTCATCGGCCCGGTCATGGTCGCGGCCGACGTCATTCACGGCGACGAGGACTCCACCGCGCTCGCCGACATCTTTCCGGGCGGCGGGTGGCTCTACGAGCAGGTCGTGCCCGAGCACGCACGCGCGGTGGCGGACGACCGCATCGACACCGTCTTCGATCATCTCGACCAGCTGACCAACAAGGGACGCTGGGCCACCGACGCGCCATTACCCTGAGGCGGTGGACGAGCAGCGGACGTACCGGCGCACCTCCGAGACCGCTCCCCGTCCGCCCGAGTGGGACCGCCCGGTCACCCGCTTCTGGCTGGAGGCACTGCTGGGGGTTCTCGCCGTCGGGCTCGCGTACGCCGCTGTGACGATGCCGGGCAGCGGCTCGCTGCTCGGCACGATCGGAGTCTTCCTCCTCCCCCTCTCCGCCCTCCTCGGCCTCGCGGCGCTCGTCGGACCACGCGCCCGACGCCGACCGGGCACCCTGGTCGCGGCACGCTCGCCCGGGGGGTTCCTCCGGCTGGAGGCGGACCCGTCCGTCGCTCGCCTCGCGTTCGCGGCCTTCCTCGCGGCGGGGCTCACGGGGCCGTTCCTCGCCGTCGACGTCCTTCTTCAGGGCGCGAACCCGGTGCTGCCCCCGCCGTGGCTGACGATGCCGATGTTCGTCGCCACGCTCGTCGGCCTGCCGATGGCGTGGGAGCTCGGCCGCGGCCGCCTGCGCGCCGCCGAGATGACGCTGATGCCGGAGACGTTCGCCGTCGACGCCGTGATGACGACGCGCACCGTCATGTGGTCGCGGATCCGCTCGATCGAGCCGGTCCCCGGCCGCGGCGCGCGCGTCACGGTCTCGAGCTCGGCCCCCATCGACCGGAAGCGCCGGGGCAGCACGGGACGCGGGCGGGCCACGACCGTCGTCGAGGACCCCCAGCTGACCGAGACGTTCTCGCTGGCCGCCTACCCCGGCGACCCCGCCGTCCTGCTGTCGATCCTGCACGCGCTCGCGGACTCCCCCGACGCCGCCACCCGCCTCCTCGCCGAGTCCGACCCGGCGGGGACCGCCGTCGACCTGTGACGAACGGCGAACCGGCTCCGCGCGTCTCCGCCCCTACGCCTCCGCGTGCTCCGCGAGCTGGGCGCTGATCTCGCCGGCGAACTCCTCGATCGCCGCCCAGTCCCGGAAGTCGCCCTCCATGCCGCCGGCCATGCGGATGACGCTGCGCTCGCGCAGGCCGAGCAGGCTCGGGTCGAGGCGGCCGCGGAACGTGCGGTAGTCGATGGGGTCGAGCGCGGTGATGAACCGGGCGGCCCGCATCGGGTCCTGCACCTCACCGTGCGGCACCCCGGCGAGCCCCACGGAGAACACCCACACCGGCAGGGCGCGCAGCACCTCGGCGCGCTCGGAGACGAACGTCCGCATCGCCTCCATCCACTGGGTCATGTAGACGGCCGACCCGACGACGACGGCGTCCACGCCGTCCAGGGATACCGCGGACGACGGCGACACCCGCCGCGACAGGTGGCCGGCCGCGCGGAGCACCTCGACGATGCGGTCGCCCACCTCGTCGGTGGCGCCGTGCTTCGAGCTGGTGACGACGAGGATCTTCATGACAGCACGATGCCTGACGCTCCCGCTCGACCACCAGGGACCATCGTCCTTCGGTGAGGTCGGGGGCGACGAAGGGCTGATGGCCGCACAGGACGTCGACCGACGTCGTCGGACGTGCCCCATCTCTCACGGGCACCCCTGACCAGGGCGAACTCCCCGCCGATCTCCCCGCCAGCCCACATGCGTACGCATACGCTGGTCGAGTCACCCACGAACGAGAAGGACCCCCGTGAGAATCCCCGTGATGGGCTCCGCCCCGCTCCCCCCGATCGTCTACGTGCCCGTGGTCGCGCAACCGGGCGAGAACGACCCCCGCTATGTCCTCCTCGAGCTCGAGGGCGGTCAGGTGGGGGTTCCCATCTATACGGCGCTGGACCGGCTCCAGTCGGTCTTCGGCCTCGAGCACGGCTGGCGCGTCACCCCGCTCCCGGTCATCGAGGACCTCATCGCCCGCGGCCACGCAACGGTCGCCGCGATCGACCACGGCGCACCGAACCCGGCGCCCGGCCCCGACCTGGAGGCGCTGCGACGCGCGCCCGAGGGTGACGGAGAGACACTCGGCGGGATGCGTCTGCGCCCCGTCGACCGCTACGACGTGCTCGGGAGGCAGACGCGATGACCGACGAGATCGAGATCGACGAGACCACGATGACGACGCTCAAGGATCGTCACGTGGGCATCGTCGACGACCACGCGGCGATCGAGGACCCGGTCGAGGGCGACTTCGGCTGGGGTGCGGAGCACGTGTCGGGCATCGTCGCCCGCACGTCCGACTGGCTGGGCAGGTCGACGTCGCACAACGGCAAGGTCGCGCTGCTGCTGCAGGACGTCTGGGACCGGTTCCAGAACGACGACGACGGCGCCGCGGCGCTGTTCGACCAGGCGATCTGACATGGCCGACGCGATCAACACCGAGGTCCCGGGCGACCCCGACCAGGTCCTCGACGTCGCCGACTGGCTCCGCAAGGCCTACCAGTCCTTGGAGCAGGCCTTCGTCGATCTCGACCTCAACGTCACCCGCGCCTACGAGAGCTTCCACGGCGATGCCGGCGCCGCCTACGCCTTGTACGCCGAGGCCCTGCGGGAGGTGATCACCGAGTCCTACAACCGCACCAACGAGGCCGAGACCGAGGTCCGCGTCTACAACACCAAGATGCGCCTCATCCAGGGGACGATGGAGACCTACCGGGGCTACGCGTCGACGATCGGGCTCGAGGTGGCGGGCTTCCTCATCCACCCGCCGCCCGCGCCACGAGCGGTCCCCGCCTGGAACCCGCTCGACCCGACGTACACGCTGGCCGAGTACGGCGTCCAGATGGGGGCCCGTGCGGCCGAGGAGTTCAAGGTCGGCGAGTACGACCGGCTGGCCGAGGCGGTCGACGGCGAGATGGTCGAGTACCTCGACTTCATCGACTACCAGCTCGCCCCGGTCCTCACCGAGATGAACGAGGCGACCGGTCTGGACGAGCTCGTCGAGGTCGAGCGGCTGGGCAACAGCAAGGCCTCAGACGCGCTCGCGGACTACGTCGACCAGCAGGTCGAGCGGCACGGACGGCACGCGGCGGACTGGGAGGACAAGGCCAAGACCGCTCGTCACCGGACGCACGACCTCGGCCTCGAGCGGTGGGACCGCGCGCGTTACGACGCCGACGAGGTCGAGGCCCAGGGGCACGACCGCGAGGCCGAGGACGCGCGGAACAAGCAGCGCGGGTGGGGCAAGGTGGGGAAGGCCGTGCCGGTCCTCGGCATCCCCCTCACGGCGATCGACCTGGCGTCCACCGAGGAGGACTCGACCGTGCTCGTCGAGTCGCTCCCGTGGGTGGGGCCGATCCTCGGGCCCGCCTACGAGGCGTGGGTACCGGAGCACTGGCAGGCCCGCGCGGACGACCTCGTCGACAACGTGACGGACCCGATCTTCCGGCTCTTCACCTGACGGGTCAGGGACTCACCAACCGCAATCTCGACGACGACGAACCGCAGTCTCGACGAAAGGGCGGAGGTGCGGGGCGTCGGCCGGGGTCGTCAGGCGCGGAGGGTCGCCCCGAAGCGCTCGCCCACCCCGGCGACGATCCGCTCGCGCACGCCCGCGATGTCCTCGGCCGTGAGTGTGCGGTCCGGCGCGCGCAGCCGCACGGCCACCGCGTAGCTCACGCGCCCCTCGCCCACCTGGTCGCCCGCGTACACGTCGAAGAGGCGGACCTCCTCGGCGAGCTCGCCGGCGGCCGCGCCCACGGCGGACACGACGTCGGCGGCCGGAACCTCCGAGTCGACGACGAACGCAAAGTCCTCCTTCGCCGACGGGAACGTCGACACCGCGCGCACCTGCACGGGCTCGGTCGGGGCGGCCGTGAGCAGGTCGAGGTCGAGCTCGAACGCGGCCGTGCGGGCGGGCAGGCCGAACGCCGCGACGACGTCCGGGTGCAGCTCGCCGGCGTGCCCGAGCACGGCGTCCTCACCGTCCGCGACGCCCACGCCCACGACGCGCGCGCTGCGGCCCGGGTGGAACGGGGCGATCGCCTCCGCCTCGACCCGCACCTCGACGCCGACGACCGCGGCGGCGGTGCGAGCGAGCTCGATCGCGTCGGCCCAGTCGGCGGAGCGCCCGGGGGTGAGCGGACCGGCGGGCACCTGGACGCCGCCGAGCACGCCGGCCACGTGGCGCGGCTGGGCAGGGACGGCGACGGCCAGGGCGGACAGCTCGGCGTCGGACGGGCGCTGCGCGGCGCTCGGGGTGATCGCCGCCACGACGCCCGCGGGCCGCGTGACGACCCCGGTCTCGAGCAGGGCGAGCGCCCCGGAGGCGCGCGAGACGTTCCGGCGGGCCGCCTCGAGCAGCGTGTCGAGGATCGACGTGCGCAGCGCACCGGAGTCGTCGGCGAGCGGGTTGCTCAGGCGGACGACGGCGCGCCGTTCGTCGTCGGGCGCGTACCCGAGGCGGTCGTGGACGTCGCCGATGAACGGGTAGGTGAGCACCTCGGTGAGGCCGGCCTCGGCGAGGGTGCGCGAGACGTCCCGACGCCGCACCTGCGCCCGGGTGAGTCCGCCGCCCTGCGGGGAGGACGGCAGGATCGACGGGATCGCGTCGTAGCCGTCGAGGCGGGCGATCTCCTCGACGAGGTGGGCGGGGCCGACGAGGTCGGGGCGCCACGACGGCGGCGTCACGTCAAGCGTGCCGGACCGCCCGGCGCCGGCCGCGCCGTCTGCACCAACCGCAGTCTCGACGGAATCGGTCATGCCGTCTGCACCAACCGCAGTCTCGGCGGATTCGGCCGGGCCGCCCGCGCCCTGAACCGCACTCTCGGCAGATGTGTCGCCGACCGTGCAGCCGATCGCGGTGAGCAGCTCGACGACGCGCTCACGTGAGTAGTCGACACCCACGAGCCGGCGGGCCTCGGCGGGGTCGAACGCGATCGCGCCGGGCAGGGCGGGCTCGCCGACGTCGCCGACCATCACCTCGTCCGCCGTGCCGCCGCCGAGCTCGACGAGCAGGTCGACGACGCGCTGCGCGGCCACCGGCGCGAGCAGCGGGTCGACGCCTCGCTCGAACCGCTTGGCGGCCTCGGACGGGAGTCGGTGGCGGCGCGCGGTGCGGGCCACGGAGATCTGGTCGAAGTGGGCGGCCTCGACGAGCACGTCGGTCGTCGACGCGGACACCTCGGTCGACTGCCCGCCCATGACGCCGGCGAGGCCGAGCACCCGGGAGCCACGGCCACCGGTCTCCCCGGCCGCGTCACCGTCACCGGCCGGCGCACTCGCACTCGGCCCACTCGCACCCGCCTCGCCCGCGCCCACCGGCGAGTCCGTGATGAGCAGGTCCTCGGGGTGGAGCGTTCGTTCGACGTCGTCGAGGGTGGTGAGACGCTCCCCCGACCGGGCGCGACGCACGACGATCGGGGCCGCCACCCGCGCGAGGTCGTAGGCGTGGATCGGCTGGCCGAGGTCGAGCATGACGTAGTTGGTGACGTCGACGGTCAGCGAGATCGGGCGCATCCCGGCCGCGCGGAGGCGGGCGGCGAGCCACGGCGGGGTGGGGCGCGCGGGGTCGATGCCGCGGACCACGCGGGTGACGAACCGGTCGGCGCCGGGCACGCCGTGGATGGGGTTCTCGTCGACGATCTCGACCCCGAAGGCACCGGGCGTGGCCGCGGGGATCGCGCCGCCGGGCAGGTTCTCGGGCAGGCCGGGGTCGGTGAAGGCCGCGCCCGTCGAGTGGTGGTACTCGCGGGCGACGCCGCGCATCGAGAAGCAGTACCCGCGGTCCGGGGTCACGTTGATCTCGAGGATCTCCTCGCCGAGGCCGAGGACGCCGGTGAGGTCGGAGCCGAGCTCGAGGGCGCCGGCCGCGTCGGCGCCGAGCAGGTCGGACAGGTCGATGATCCCGTCGTGCTCGTCGGACAGGCCGAGCTCGGCGGCGGAGCAGATCATGCCGTCGGAGGTGTGGCCGTAGGTCGTTCGCGGCGAGATCCGGAAGTCGCCCGGCAGGACGGCGCCCGGGAGCGCGACGACGACGAGCTGGCCGGCGTAGACGTTCGGCGCGCCGCAGACGATGCCGCGGGACGGGACGTCGGCGGGCTCGGCGCCGGTGCCGGGGGCGTCGTTGAGCTCGCCCACGTCCACGCGGCAGTAGCCGATCGTCTTGCCGTTGCCGTGCGTCTCCTCCTCGCGGGAGAGCACGCGCCCGACGACGAGGGGACCCGTCACCGGCGCCGGCGCGATCCCCTCCTCCTCCAGTCCGACGCGGACGAGGTCCTCGGCGAGGCGCTCGGCGGTGGTGCCGGCGGGGACGACCGTGTGCTCGGCGAGCCAGGTGATCGGGACGTACGGCATGTCAGTTGCCCCTTCCGGTGGTGCCGAACTGCTGGGTGAAGCGGACGTCGCCCTCGACGATGTCGTGCATGTCCGCGATGCCGTGGCGCAGCATGAGCGCGCGCTCGACGCCGACGCCGAACGCGAAGCCCGTGTAGCGGTCCGGGTCGATGCCGACCGCGCGGAGCACGGCGGGGTTGACCATCCCGCAGCCGCCCCACTCGATCCAGCCGGCGCCGCCCTTCTTCTGCGGGAACCACAGGTCCATCTCGGCGCTGGGCTCAGTGAACGGGAAGAAGCTCGGGCGCAGGCGCGTGCGGGCCTCGGGGCCGAACATCGCGCGGGCGAAGTGGTCGAGCGTGCCCTTGAGGTGCGCCATCGTCAGGCCCTCGTCGACGGCGAGGCCCTCGACCTGGTGGAACACCGGGGTGTGCGTGGCGTCGAGGGCGTCGGTGCGGAAGACCTTGCCGGGGCAGGCGATGTAGATCGGGGGCTCGCCGTCGAGGAGCTCGCGGGCCTGGACCGGCGAGGTGTGGGTGCGCATGACGAGGCCCTCGGCGGCGCCCTCGATCGCGGCGCCGGACGGGTCGGTGACCTCGCCGACGTAGAACGTGTCCTGCATCTGCCGCGCCGGGTGGTCGACCCCGAAGTTGAGGGCGTCGAAGTTGAACCACTCGTGCTCGAGCTCGGGGCCCTCGGCGATCCGCCAGCCGAGCGAGGAGAAGTGGTCGGAGACGTCGTCGATGAGCCCGGTCAGCGGGTGGCGGGCGCCGGTCGCGCGCGGGCGCCGGACGGTGACGTCGACGGTCTCCTCGCGCAGGACGCGCTCGGCCTCGGCGGCCTTGAGCTCGGCCTCGCGGGCGGCGAGCGCCTGCTGGATGCGGCCCTTGGCCTGGCCAAGAATCTTGCCGGCGGCCGGCTTGTCCGCCTTGTCGAGGTGGCGGATCTGCTGGTTGGCGCCCGAGATCGGCGAGGCGTCCCCGACGTGCGCGAGTCGCGCCGCCTTGAGGTCCTCGAGCGACGTGGCCGCCGCGAACGCCTCGGTCGCGGCGGTGACGGCGGCGGAGACGCCGGCCTCGTCGAGCGGGCTCAGGGGCTGCGGGTCGTCGGTGGGCACGGTGCCCGATCCTACCGAGGTCGGCGTCGCGCCCCGCCCCCGTCCGCCGAGACTGCGGTTGGTGGCCATTCCCACTCGCCGTGATCGCCACGGCAGTTCTACGGTTGAGACATGACCGATTCGACCGAGTCCGACGTCCCTGGCCTCAAGCGGCTCGAGCCCAGCCCCAACCGCCGTGGCGTGCGCGAGCACGTCGTCATCGTCGGCGGCGGCTTCGGCGGACTCGCCGCCGCCCGCGCGCTCAAGAACGCGGAGGTCGACGTCACGCTCGTCGACAAGAACCTCTACAACACGTTCCAGCCGCTGCTCTACCAGGTGGCCACGGCGACGCTGAACCCCGGCGACATCTCCTACTTCCTCCGCTCGGCGCGCGGGAAGCAGAAGAACCTGCGCGTCGTGCGCGGGGAGATCACGGGGGTCGACGCCGACGCGCACCGCGTGCAGCTCGCCGACGGTCGGCGGATGCGCTACGACCGGCTGGTCCTCGCCGTCGGCGTGACCGCGAACTTCTTCGGCACGCCCGGCGCCGACGAGCTCGCCTACCCCCTCTACACGCGCAGCCAGGCGATCCGCCTGCGTGACACCCTCTTCGCGCGCCTCGAGGCCGCCGCTCAGCACCCGGACCCGGGCGACGTGCGCGTCGTCGTCGTCGGAGGTGGCGCGACCGGCGTCGAGACGGCCGGCGCGCTCGCGGAGCTGCGCAACAAGGACTTCCCCATCGCCTACCCGGACATCGACAAGTCGCGGATGCACGTGACGCTGGTCGACATGGCGCCGAACCTGCTCATGCCGTTCTCCGAGCACAGCCAGCGGTACACCGCGGAGGCCCTGCGCGAGCGCGGCGTGGACCTGCGGCTCGGCAGCGGCGTCAAGGAGGTGCGGTCGGACGGCGTCGAGCTCGCCGACGGCACCTTCCTGCCGGCGATGGTCGTCATCTGGGCGGGCGGTGTGACGGCCTACAAGCAGGTCGGCGACTGGGGCCTGCCGCAGGGCAAGGGCGGCCGGTTCGAGACGGACGAGTACCTCAAGGTCGTCGGCGTCGAGGACATCTACGCCGTGGGCGACGCCGCCGTGAGCCCGGCCGGCCTCCCCCAGCTCGCGCAGCCCGCGATCCAGGGCGGCGAGTACGTGGGCGCCGTCATCGCCGAGGAGACCGGTGCCGCGCGCGACCACCGTCCCGCGCGCCGGGCGCTGCCCTTCCAGTACGACGACCAGGGGATCCTCGCGACGATCGGCCGCAGCTCCGCGGTCGCCGAGGTACGCGGCCTGCCCAACCTCACCGGGTTCCCCGCGTGGACGATCTGGACGGGCGTGCACCTCATCTCGCTGCTCGGCCAGCGCAACCGCGTGGCCACGATGGTCAACCTCGGCTCGCGCTACCTCACGTGGCGCGGCGGGCACAACATCATCGTCGGCGACGCGCCGCCCGAGGCCCGCTTCCCCCGCACGCACGTGTCCGGCGGGAAGCCCGAGGTCAAGGCGGCTCCCGGGAAGTAGGCCATTGCCGGAAGGTGCCGGCGGGACGTGGCGGGGCGGAAGAACCGCGCACGACGACGAACGACGCGGTGGCGTGGCCGCGCGGTGTCACGTGCGGTCGTGGCGGCGCGGGGTCACGTGCGGTCGCGCCGTCGCGCGGGTGACAGCAGGACGAGGGGCCGGCAGGGAGACTGCCGGCCCCTCGTCGCGTCCGCCGTTCGTCGTCGTGCGGGGTGATCGTGTGGCACCCCGGCGCCACCGCTACTCCGAGATGTCGGCGAGGGTGGCGCCCACGGCGGAGACGACGTCGTCGGCCTGCGCAGTGATCCCGACCCCGGGCGCTCCCCCGCCGATCGAGATCCGGCGGCCGGCGACGGACTCGTCGACGTAGACGGGCCAGGCGGTGGTCGAGCCGAAGGGCGTGATGGTGCCGCGCTCGTAGCCGGTGACCTCGCGGGCGCGGTCGGCGTCGGGCATGGAGAGGCGGGAGACGCCGAGGAGCGCGCGGAGCTTGGGCCACGAGATCTGGCGGTCGCCGGGGACGAGGGCGAAGACGTAGTGCTCGTCGTCGATGCGGACGACCATCGACTTCACGAGGTCGCGGGGCTCGACGCCGCGCGCGGCCGCCGCCTCCTCGAGCGACGAGACCCGGCCGTGACGCGTGACCTCGTGCGCGATGCCTGAGGCGCGGACGGCCTCGATCGCGGGGGTGGTGGGGTGGTCGGCGTCGCGGGTGTTGGGGGTGCCGGGCGTGGTCTCCGCGTGCTCGTCGGTCATGGGGCGAGCGTACGGGCCCGGCAGTCCATGCCCCCTCCGGGCCCCGCGGTCCGGGCCCCCTCCGGGCCCAGCAGTCCATGCCCACTCGCCGATCGGCCGCTCACGCGAGTCCACATTGCGCCGTGCTGTCCATCTATCCACAGATTTCGTGAAGTCAGGTGGGTGTGGGGCGTTGACCCGCTAGCGTCTCGGACATGACGCGATCAGGGGGGCGTCGCGCAGCGGCGTGGTCGACGGGGGTGCTCATCGCAGCACTCGGGCTCGCCGCGTGCGGCGACGGGGACGACGACGAGAGCAGCACCGGGCCCGGGACAGGTGGTGACGGGCCCACGAGCGAGCCGACGTCGGAGAGCGGGACGTCCGAGACGGGCTCCGAGGGCGGGTCGGAGACCGGGTCGGACGGCGGGTCGAACGGCGGCGAGTCCCCGACCGAGGCGCCGAGCGGTGGCGAGGAGTCGCCGTCGGAGGTCTCGACCGACGACATCGACTTCACCGAGTGGGAGCTCGAGCGGCGCGGCCGGCCCGCTCCCGAGCAGCCGCCCGAGATGAGTGAAGACGGCGAAGCAGGGGCAGTCGCGACGGCGGAGTACGTGGTTGAACTACTCGACTACGCGTCCGTCACCGGCAATGTCGCTGAGCTCGAGGAGATTGCATCTCCAGATTGCGGCACCTGCCGTGATGCCACTGACCAGATTCGCACGAATGTCCGGGAAGGCATCTACATCGATAGCGAGTCGTTTGTTCTGTACGACTCACTTGCGGGCCAATCTGAAACCGATCCATCAACCTGGAGTGTGGCAGTCCAAGGGCTCCATGAAGCGGGAACCGAGGCCGACCATCATGGCGAACTCATCGGCGAGTTCGCAGCACAATCCGTGACCTACTTCGTGGACACATCGTGGGACGGTAACCGGTGGACCGTTTCCGGCCTCAGCACCTGGTATGGCGATGAGGAAGCAAACCAATGAGATCTGGAATCACTAGGGCGATCATCGCCATCGCGATACTGAGCCTGGTGCCATTTGCTGTTCCTCACCACGCATTCGCCAACCCCTGCGCAGGAGTCGGCGCAGGCAGTTCCTCCAACGCCAGAGTGGACGTTGGCAACACCGAAGTCGGGTCAAACATCACGGGCACTGGCACGTGCACCGATATAGATCCGAACGCCAACCCACTCATCGACGATCACCGGCCCGCGCCTACCCCGACAGGCACACGGGCCGACAACCCCATTCTCGGTATCGACGCCGGGGCCAACACCGGCACCTGGCGCGCACTCATCCACGGCCCCCGCCTGGACTGCACCTCGGAATACCGCCGACAAGGCGCCGCCGAGATCATTCTCGACGACAACCTCTTCTGCAACCGCGGCAGACCCCAACCCACCACGCCCACCGCCACGCCAGCTACTCCCGGGGCTCCCCCACCGCCGGTCCAGGCCGCAGCACCCGTCGTCATCACCGTCAGCTACCAGGAAGCCGTCGACCTGCTGGTCGAACCCGGCGAAGCGATGATGGACGGCCGGTGGCAGCTCGCCCAGATGCCCGTCCTGCTCTGGACCACCGCCCGCGAACACATCGCCACCACCGAGATCCTCGGCACCCAGGTCTTCGTCCGCTTCACCCCCACAGAACACACCTGGGACCCCAACGACGGCACCGAACCCTTCACCACCACCGGCCCCGGCGCCCCCTACCCGAACCACACCATCTCCCACCCCTACACCCAGGGCTACGACGCCATCCACGTCACCCTCACCACCGAATGGACCGCCGAGTTCCTCGTCCAGGGCGAGACCGACTGGCAACCCATCCCCGGCACCATCCCCATCACCACCCGCACCGACCCCTTCGAGGTCCGCACCCGAGAAGTCCGCCTCGTCCCCGAATGCGCCATCCACAACCACTGCTGACTCACCCACCCAGCAGCACTCTCGACGACGACGAACCACAACCCCGACGGATGACGGCGCACTGAACCGCACTCTCGACCACGAACACGGCGCCCAACCACAACCCCGACGACGCCCCCTCAGCACGCCCCAACAAGCTCACCCGTGACCCACGCCATATCGAGGACTAGCATCGCGACATGCGTATCGACGAGGTGGTCCGCCGCAAGGGACACGAGGTCGTCACCATCCGCTCCGACGCCACCGTCGGGGAGCTCCTCGACCTGCTCGAGCAGCACCGCATCGGCGCGGTCGTCGTCTCGGACTCCGACGGCCACGTCGACGGGATCGTCGCCGAGCGCGACCTCCTGCCCCTGGTCCGGGAGGACGGCGCCACCTCGCGGCTCGTCAGCGACATCATGGTCCGCGAGGTCGTCACATGCGGACCCAAGGACGAGCTCGAATCCCTCGCCCGGACGATGACGGAGCACCGCGTGCGACACCTGCCCGTCGTCGACGAGGAGAAGATGGTGGCCATCGTGTCCATCGGGGACGTCGTCAAGAACCGCCTCGACGAGCTTCAGGCCGAACGCGACCACCTCGAGGGATACGTGCATGGCTGACGGCACGACCGACGGCGGAGCCCTCCAGCGCGCTGTCGTCGACCAGCTCAACCGCTACGAGTTCTACGCCTCACTCACGCAGGACCCGTCCGGGACCCGGTGGCTCGACACGGGCTGGGACGTCGACGGCGGCGCCGACGAGGCCTGGCGCTGGTTCGTCGAGCCCGCGCTGCTCGCACGCTGGTCGCCGATGGTGCCCGACCGCGTGCTCGACTTTCCGGGCCCCGCAACCGTGCGCGAGAACCCGGGCGACGATCCCGTCGACGCCGAGGTCCTCGTGGTCGATCCGAGCCGCAGGCTGATCGAGCTGCGCTGGGGCCCGTCGACGGTGCGTTGGTGGGTCCGGCACATCACGGACACGGAGTCGAACATCGAGCTCCGGCAGTCTGTCGCCGACCCGCAGGAGGCCGCGATGATGGCGGCCGGCTGGGCGATCTGCCTCAGCACGCTCTCCGCACTTCTTTCGGGGCACGACGTCGATCGCGTCGTCGGTGCGGACGCCCTCGGCTACGGCTGGGAGTCGATCCGGGATACGTACAGCAGGAACTTCAACGCCGACCGCTGAGGTCGCGGTGCCGCGGCCCACCCGCACGACCAGCGCGGAGGCACTCCGGGGCCCACCCGCGCGCCCCGAGCGGTTGCCTTCCACCTCCCCCGCACAGCCCGCGCGGACGCCTTCCCGAACCACCCACGCGCCCACGCGGGCCCTCCTCACGATCCACCCACGCGCCCACGCGGGCTCTCCTCCCGATCCACTCGCGCGACCCGCGTGGGCTCTCCGCACTCAACTGCCGTCGAACGGATTGCCGGCTCACACCCCTTGCACTCGAACACCTGTTCGAGTAGAGTGGTCTCATCAGGTCGAGGAGGTGACTGCGATGGTGCTCTCTGCACTCGGTGCACGGGAATTCGATGCCCGTACCCTCATGGCCAATCTCGACGACTGGTGGGAGCGCCAGCCGTCCCGGGACTGGGCGGCCGAGGACCCGATGTCCGCGGACAACCTCGAGGCGCAGCCTCTCAGCGATGTCGACCTCGACGAGTGGTTCACCTCTGAGCTTGGCCTGGACGGCGAGCACGAGTACGCGGAGCTGCACCCGCACTTCCCCTGCTACGACGAGATGGTCGACTCCGCTGAACCCCACTTCTGGTGGCCCGGGGCGGACAGTGCGAGCGAATCGGCTGGTCCGAAGGGTGCGAACGGCTCGGGCGACGACGCCGAGTACCGGGACCCGGTCGAGTCGCTGCGGGCGGTCGTCGCGGAGTTCGACCGAGCCGTCGAGACGAACTGGCATGCGCAGACCGGATCGACCGTGCACGAGGCTCACCGGCTGATCGAGATGGCGGAGCGCCAGATCGCCTCCGCCAAGGCCGGCGTCCTCACCGCGGCCGAGGCGAACGGACTGTGGGCGATCGAGGGATGGCGCACCTTCAAGGCCTTCGTACGGCACACCACGGGAACGACGTCGGGTGCCGCCGGGAGACAGGTCACTCGTTCGCGAGCGCTGCGTGAGCACCTGCCGCACACCCATACGGCGCTCGGCAAGGGCCTCATCGGCATCGAGCACGTCAACATCCTCGTCCGCGAGGCCCTGCGGACCTCGAACCTCAAGAAGCAGCTCCTGGACGAGGAGCTCGGCGAGGAGTTCCTCGTCGCGCAGGCGCAGTTGATGACCGCCGACGAGTTCAGCAAGGTCGTGCGGACGTGGGCCATGATGGCCGACCCCGAGGCAGCCGACGAGGCGTGGCGCGAGGCGGAGACCAAGGAGGAGCTGACGATCGCTCCCACCCTCGACGGCTACCACGTTGCCGGGTGGCTCGACGAGCTGTCGGGCCGCGTCGTCCACGAGGCACTGGACGCCCACATGGGGACGAAGAGTGCCGAGGACACCCGCACGCCGGCACAGCGCCGGGCCGCCGCCCTCGTCTCCCTCGCGCACCAGTCCCTCGACGTCGGGCTGCAGGGCGCCCACGCCCGGGTCCGGCCGCACGTGACCGTCACCGTCGAGATCGAGACGCTGCGTGCTCTCGCGGCAGCGACCGGCTCGGTGGTGCCACCGGTCGACGAGGCATCTGCGGACGACAGGCCGATCGACGGTCCGGACGTCGGATCGAGCGCGTTCTTCCCGCCCCACTCCGATCTCGCAGCGCTGCGTCGGCTCGGAGGCCCGCGCGAGGCAGGTACCGACGAGCCGCTGTTCGAGCTCTCCGATGACGCCCGGGAGTGGCTGCAGGCCTGGAGCCCGGGCGACGCCCACGTGATCTCGACCGCGATCGACCCCCGTGCGATGGCCGGGGTCGCTCCGGCCACGCTCGAGGACGGCACCCCGATCCCGCCGGCGCTGCTGTCCCGGCTCACCTGCGAGAGCTCGCTGTCCCGGGTGATCTTCGGGCCCGACTCGACGGTGCTCGACGTCGGCCGGGAACAACGGATCTTCCCCGCCCACATGGTGCGGGCCATCCATGCCCGCGACCGACATTGTCAGTTCCCGGGCTGCGACGAACCACCGGGCTTCGGGGAGATCCACCACTCGCTCCAATGGGCCCGGGACAACGGCCCCACGAGCGTCGAGCACGGAATCCTCCTGTGCTGGCACCACCATGACTGGGTGCATGCGAACACCGTCTCCATCGTGCGCGACGACGGCGAGTGGCGCTTCTACGACCGCAACGGTCGACTGCTCAAGGCGCAGAGGACCGTCTCGAGCCTCGCGAGCGGGTTCAGCGACGCCGGCGAGCGTGAGAACGACTACGGCAGCCGTGCCAGCGGCGGCACCGGCAATCCCCTCGCGCCGACCGAGCAGCCTGGCCGATGATCGACGCATGGCCCACCTGGACGTCTCCGGCATCACGTACGCGCTCCCGGACGGGCGGCCGCTGCTCGACGAGGTGAGCTTCGGCGTCGGGGACGGTGCGCGGGTCGCTCTCGTCGGGCCGAACGGCACCGGCAAGACCACCCTCGTCCGACTCATCACCGGCGACCTCGACATGCAGGACGGCGCGATCACGCGGCAGGGAGCCATCGCGCACATGAGCCAGCTCGTCGGCCGGACCGGCGGGGAGGCGACCGTCCGGGACCTGCTGCTCGGCGTGGCACCGGAACGGATCCGACAGGCCTCCGAGGCACTTGATGCCGCCGAGCTCGCCGTCATGGAGGTCGACGACGAACCCGCCCAGATGGCGTATGCCCAGGCACTGTCCGACTGGGGCGACGCCGGCGGCTACGAGTTCGAGACCACCGTCTGGGACGCCGTGTGCACCGACGCCCTCGGGCTCCCGTTCGAGCGCGCCCGCTGGCGTGACGCCTCGACCCTCTCCGGCGGCGAGCAGAAGCGACTGGTCCTCGAGGCGATGCTGGCCGGCCCGGCCGACATCCTCGTCCTCGACGAGCCGGACAACTTCCTCGACGTCCCCGCCAAGATCTGGCTCGAGGAGCGCCTGCGCGCGTCGTCGAAGTCGGTCCTCCTCGTCAGCCACGACCGTGAGCTGCTCTCGGCGACCACCACCGCCGTCGTCACGCTGGAGCCGGGCGCCGCCGGGGCGGTCGCGTGGACACACCCGGCGTCGTTCGCCACCTGGCACGACGCGCGTGAGGCACGGAACGCCGACCTCGCCGAGCAGCTCAAGCGGTGGGAGGAGGAACGGCTCAAGCTCAAGCGACTCGTCCAGATGTACAAGCAGAAGGCGGCATACAACTCGGACATGTCGTCCCGTTACTCGGCCGCCGTCACGCGCCTCGAGCGGTTCGAGAAGGCCGGCCCACCGGAGAAGGTCTCGATCGAGCAGGACGTGCGGATGCGACTCGTCGGCGGGCGCACGGCCAAGCGCGCGATCGTCGCCGAGGGCCTCACCTTGCTCGATCCCGGAGACGCCACCGGCGGTCGCCGACTGATGGACCCCTTCGACGCCGAGATCTGGTTCGGGGAGCGCGTGGCCGTCCTCGGTTCGAACGGGTCGGGGAAGTCGCACCTGCTCCGCCTCCTCGCCGGCGGCGGGACCACCCCGGAGAAGGAGCACCTACCCGTCGGGGACACCGTGGTGCCGTCGGTCCCCCACACGGGCGTCGCACGGCTGGGCTCGCGTGTCCGACCGGGCTGGTTCGCCCAGACGCACGAGCAGCCGGCACTGCACGGCCGCACACTCGTTGAGATCCTCCACCGTGGCGACGAGCACCGGGTCGGGCGCCCGCGAGACCTCGCCGCCCGCGCACTCGACCGATACGGCCTCGCCAGGTCGGCCGAGCAGACCTTCGACTCGTTGTCCGGCGGACAGCAGGCGCGCTTCCAGATCCTCCTGCTCGAGCTGTCCGGCGCAACGCTCCTCCTGCTCGACGAGCCGACCGACAACCTCGACCTCCACTCCGCCGAGGCGCTGCAGGAGGCGCTCGCCGCGTTCGAGGGCACCGTCGTGGCGGTCACCCACGACCGGTGGTTCGCCCGGAGCTTCGACCGGTTCCTCGTGCTCGGATCGGACGGCACGGTGCGGGAGACCTCCGAGCCCGTGTGGGACGAGGCACGCGTGGCGCGGCAGCGATGAGCCCGGGTCGACTGCTCGACGTCGGGCGCTTGACTGCCCCCGCGCTGCGACGCGTCAGAAGCTGCCTCGTCACCTTCAACGATCGCCACCCGCGGAGCCACAACGACCACTTCCACCCGTGGATCGTGCGCCGCATCCCCCGCACCCCCGCGCGGGCACTCGGCGTCGGGTGCGGCCGGGGGTGCCTCGTCGTGGAGCTCGCGGCGCGCGTCGGCACGTCGCGAGGCATCGTCGCCCGAGCACCTGGTGAAGGACCCGACGATGTCCTTCGACGAGCTGCACGCCGTCGTCGACCGGGCGATGCCGGGGGCGCGCGCATGCGGCGCCGGATCGGGTTCCGCCACACCGTCGAACGGGAGCGGGGCGCCTGACTCGACGGGCGCCCGCACCACCACCGTGCCTACGCTGACAGGATGACCACGGTGCTGACCGTCGGGCACGGCCGCCAGGAGGCCGAGGAGCTGCTCGAGCTGTTGAACGGCGCCGGCGTCGCACGCCTCATCGACATACGCTCGTTTCCCGGTAGCCGTCGCAACCCGCAGTTCGGTCAGGGCGAGATGGAGCGATGGGTGCCGAACGGCGGGATCGAGTACCGGTGGGCGAAGCCTCTTGGCGGGCGGCGACGCCCGGTGCCGGGCAGCCGGCACGTGGCGCTGCGGCACGAGTCGTTCCGCGCCTACGCGGACCACATGGAGACTCCGGAGTTCCTCGACGTCGTCGACGAGCTCCTCACGATCGCCGACGAGGCCACTGTCGCCGTCATGTGCAGCGAGTCCGTCTGGTGGCGCTGCCATCGCCGTCTGCTCGCCGACCACCTCGTGCTCGTGCGCGGGGTCGAGGTCACTCACCTCATGCCGGGCGGGCGGCGCGCCGAGCACCGACCGACCGAGGGGGTCCGGGTCGAGCTGGACGCGGTGGACGCGGGTGACCGCACCCTGGGCGGAGTCCCACGCCCTGACGCCACGGGCGAGTTCGACGACGTCGGCGCACCCGAGGGGGCGACGCACACCGACCAGCCCCGCACGGGCCGTGCATGCAAGGACCGGACGCACACACGTCGGACGCACACATGTCGGACGCGCCCGGGCCGGCATCTCGTCTACGACGTCGGAGTCACGCCCCCGCTCGTATGACCTGCCGGCTCAGACCACGTGCCCTCTTAGACCCCGTGTCCTCAGACCACGTGCCCTCTTAGACCCCGTGCCGTCAGACCCCGTGCCCGCATACCACGTGCCCTCTTAGACCCCGCGCCCTCAGACCTCGCGGCGCTGGGCCCGGGCGCTGGCGTAGAGGCACAGCGCGGCGGCGGTGGCGAGATTGAGCGACTCGGCGGCGCCGTGGACGGGCACGCGCACGACCGCGTCCGCGAGCGAACGCTGAGCCGCCGTCAGACCGTGCGCCTCGTTGCCGACGAGCCAGACGGTCGGTGCTGCCAGGTCAGGGGCGAGCAGGTCGGTCGCTGCGAGCTCGCCCTCGACCGAGAGCTGCAGCCCGTGCGCCTGGGCCAGCGCGCGGTCGGCGAGCTCGTCGAGATCCCAGTCGCCGGCGCCGTCGGCGGCGAGGACCTGCATCCCCGCGGCGCGCAGCTCGGACACGGCGGCCTCGACCTCCACCCCGCCGACGACGGGCAGGTGGAACAGCGAGCCGGCCGTCGCGCGGACGACCTTGGGATTGGTGACCTCGACGCTGCCCGTGCCCATGAGCACGGCGTCGGCCCCTGCGGCGTCGGCGGAGCGGATGACCGTCCCGGCGTTTCCGGGGTCGCCGGCGGCGACGAGAAGGGCGACCAATCTCGGACCGGACGCGACCACGGAGGCGAGGTCCGGCGTCGGGGAGGGGGTGTCGTCGTGACCGGCACTCCCGACCGAGGAGGCCTCGTGACCGGAGTCTCCACCGCCCCGGCGGGCAGCCCCGGCGGCCGCCCCGGCACCGGCACGACGCCCGGTGCGCTCGATGTTCGCCACCGCGAGCACGCCCTGCGCGTCCGGGCTCATCGCGCGCACGACCTCGGCGGTCGCCTCGTGCAGGTAGACCCCGGCCTCGAGCGCGGCCTCGACGACGTCGTGATGCTGAAGCGCGGCGTCCTCGGCGACGTAGACGTCCCGGACCCGCTCGGGCGCGAAGCGCATGAGCTCGCGCACGGCCTGCGGTCCCTCGACGAGGAACTGGCCGTGCCTGGAACGCGCCGAGCGCCCGGACAGCGCCGCCACCCTCCGCACCCGCTCGGAGCGGGGGTTGGTCAGCGGTGCGTCCGGGCGCTCGGAGCGACCCGCACGGTCCGGGGCCAGGTCAGGCCGCCGGCGCGTTGACGTCGGTCGGCAGGGCCTTCTTCGCCACCTCGACGAGGGCCGAGAAGGCGGCCGGGTCGGAGACCGCGAGCTCGGCGAGCATGCGGCGGTCGACCTCGACCTCGGCGGCCTTGAGGCCCTGGATGAACCGGTTGTAGGTCAGGCCGTCGGCGCGGACCGCGGCGTTGATGCGCTGGATCCACAGACGACGGAAGTCGCCCTTGCGAGCCTTGCGGTCGCGGAAGGCGTAGGTCTCCGAGTGGAGGACCTGCTCCTTCGCCTTGCGGTAGAGACGCGAGCGCTGCCCGCGGTAGCCCGACGCCTTCTCGAGCGTCGAACGGCGCTTCTTGTGGGCGTTGACCGCCCTCTTCACACGTGCCATGTCAGGTGCTCCTCAACCTCTGCTCAGGCCTTACAGGCCGAGCATCTTCTTGACGTTCTTGGCGTCGCCGCCGGTGATCTCGCCGTCGTTGGACAGACGACGGACCTGCCGGCGCGACCGCTCGGCGAACTTGTGCACCTTGCGCGTGCGCTCGTGCATGATCTTCCCGGAGCCGGTGACCCGGAACCGCTTCTTGGCACCGGAGTGCGTCTTGTTCTTCGGCATGCTTCCCTCTCGGTCGCGCCCTCGCGCGACGTCTGCGTTCGTGACCTGTCGGCCGTCGGACGTTCCTTGCTGGCCGCTAGGCCGAGGCCTTGGGGGCTCCCGGCTTGGGGGCGGCGGGCCGGGGCGTCGCCGACGGCTTCGGCGCTCCCGGCTTCGGTGCAGCAGCCGGCTTGGCGGCGGTGGCCGGCGTGGCTGCAGGCTTGGGTGCCGACGGCGTGGCGCCGCCGGAGGATGTGGTCGACCGCGCCGGCGACGGCGTGCCCGAGGCGGCCGGACGCGCCGACCCCGCGGACGAGCCGGAGCCGGAGCCCGAGCCCGACGGCCGGGGCGAACCGGAGCCCGACGACGCCGGACGCGGCGCACCCGAGCCCGACGGACGCGGCGAACCGCTCCCCGACGACGCGGGCCGCGGGGCCCCCGAGCCGGACGACGCCGGACGGGCGGACCCGGACGACGCCGGACGCGGCGCACCCGAGCTCGACGGACGCGACGCACCCGAGGACGCGGGACGCGACGGGCCGGACGACGCCGGACGACCAGAGCTCGCGGGCCGCGACGACCCCGAGGACGGACGCGAGGGGCCCGACGACGAGCCCGACGTGCGCGGGGCGCCGGAGGACGCGGGGCGCGCCGGGGCGGACGTGCGCTCCGACGGCGGCGCCTTGGCGAAGACGGGCGCCTCGATGACGGGCGCGTCGGGCGCGGCGACGGGCGCCTGGGCCGCGGGCTTCGCGGCGTCGGCCTGCTTCTTCTCGTCCTTGTGCTCCTCGGAGGACGCCTTGCGGGCCTCCTTCTCGGCGGCACGCTTCTTCAGCTGCTCGGTGTGCGCCTCGGACTTCTTCTTGTACGGCCCGATGACCATGGTCATGTTGCGGCCGTCCTGGCGCGGCGCGGACTCGACGGACCCCAGGTCCGCGACGTCGTCCGCGAGGCGCTGCAGCAGACGGATACCCATCTCCGGGCGCGACTGCTCGCGGCCGCGGAACATGATCATGACCTTGACCTTGTCGCCGCCCTCGAGGAACCGCACGACGTGACCCTTCTTGGTCTCGTAGTCGTGCGCGTCGATCTTCAGGCGGAAGCGGATCTCCTTGAGCATCGTGTTCGCCTGCTTGCGGCGGGCGTCACGGGCCTTCACGTCCGACTCGTACTTGAACTTGCCGTAGTCCATGAGCTTCGCGACCGGCGGTCGCGCGTCGGGGGCCACCTCGACGAGGTCGAGGTCCGCCTCCTGGGCAAGCCGAAGGGCGTCCTCCACGCGGACGACGCCGACCTGCTCTCCGCCAGGGCCCACGAGTCGAACCTCGGGGACGCGGATACGGTCGTTGATACGGGTCTCGCTGATGCTGAGCTCCTTGCTCCGTCGGGAATATCGCCGACCGACCGCCGGGAGCCATGACAAAGGCCTCCGACGCAAGAGCGCGGAGGCCTGGGCGTACGCCGGAGCGCACATGGACGAGACGGTCCGCCTCGCCCGACCAGATACCCGGTGCCCCAGGGGCGCCAAGGTGGGATCTCTCCGCTTGCTCGCCGGTCACGCGGACGCGACCGGCCGGTCAGCCATCCATGTTACCAGGCGGCGGCGTCGGCTCCCAGAGGTCACGCACGTGCCGTGCGTCTCGGCGGGGACACATGCCCGACGACGACGAACCGCGCCCTTGTCAGCCGGTCTGATCGTCCGCGACGAGCGCCGGGTACAGCTCGAGGGAGTCGACCCGGTGGCGCAGCTCCTCGAGCTCGCCGAGGCGCTCCGAGACGCGCGCGAGCTCGGCCTCGAGGCCCGCCCGGTCGAACCCCGGCCGCACCGCGAGGACCACCCGCAGCTCGGCGCGCACGCCGGCCTCGAGCCGGACCCCGAGGATGTTCGACGACCCGCGCAGGGCGGAGGTCACCGCCGTCGGGAGGTCCTCGTCCTCCCACGGCGGCACCCACTCCTCCCCCGCCGCGACGGCTCCGACCGCCGGCCGGCCCACGAGCACCGGCCGCTCCGAGCCGGGGTCGACGACGAGGATCTGGTCCTCGGTCTGCGTGGCCGACGCGGCGGCGCGCGTGCCCTCGACCGGCACCGGCCGGGCGCTCGGGTCCCAGGCCCGCATGGCGTCGTAGCTCGAGAAGGCCGGCAGGGCGGCTCGCCCGTCCGGCGTGGCCACGGTGACGGAGGCGGCGGAGGCCACGGCGTCGGCCTGGGCGTCGCCGGAGATCTGCTTCTCGTGCCGCGCGACCTCTCCGTCCTCGGTGCCGGGGTGCGAGTGTGCGACGACGGGCACGAGGACGCGGCCGGTGCGCAGCTCGGCGACGACGTCGAGCAGGCGCCGCGCCGGGTCCGTCTGCGCGAGGGCGGCGGCCATCGACTCGGTGACCGAGCCGTCGTCGCCGGCGAACGGGTTGGCCTTGAGCATCCGCCCGGCCCACGGCTGGCCGGCGGAGTCGGAGAGCTCGGAGGGCCGGCGGCCGGAGCCGGGGACGAGCTCGCTCATGCGCGTCCCGCCACGTCGAGCGCCTCGGGCAGCGTGAACGCGCCGGCGTACAGGGCCTTGCCGACGATCGCCCCCTCGATCCCGGCCGGGACGAGCTCGCGCAGGGCGGCGAGGTCGGCGAGGCTCGAGATCCCGCCGGAGGCGACGACGGGCGCGGACGTCCGCGCGGCGACCTCGGCGAGCAGCTCGAGGTTGGGGCCCTGCAGGGTGCCGTCCTTCGTCACGTCGGTGAGCACGTAGCGCGCGCAGCCGTCGGCCTCGAGGCGGGCCAAAACGTCCCACAGGTCGCCGCCGTCCTCGGTCCAGCCGCGCGCGGCGAGCGTGGTGCCACGGACGTCGAGCCCGACGGCGATCCGGTCCCCGTGCTCCGCAATCACCCTGCTCGTCCACTCCGGCTGCTCGAGCGCGGCGGTGCCGAGGTTGACGCGGGTCGCGCCCGCGTCGAGGGCGCGGGCGAGCGAGGCGTCGTCGCGGATGCCGCCCGAGAGCTCGACCGAGATGCCGAGCTCGCCGGCGATGCGGGCGAGCAGCTCGTGGTTGGAGCCGCGGCCGAAGGCGGCGTCGAGGTCGACGAGGTGGATCCACGTGGCGCCGTCGGCGGCGAAGCGGGCGGCGACCTCGGCGGGCTCGCCGTACTCGGTCTCCGAGCCGGCCTCGCCCTGGACGAGGCGGACGGCGCGGCCGTCGACGACGTCGACGGCGGGCAGCAGGACGAGCGGGGGTGCGTCGCCACCGCTGGCGGCGGCGGTGGGGGCTGCGGCGGCGGTGGGGGCTGCGGCGGCTGGGACCGAGGCATCCCCGGGGGCAGCAGCGGTCGGAGCGTCGTGGGCTGCGGCGGCGGCAGTCGGGTCGGGCGCGGTCATGCGGATCCTCCGAGATCGGCCACCCAGGTGCGCAGGAGGTGCGCGCCGGCGTCGCCGGACTTCTCGGGGTGGAACTGGGTGGCGGTGAGCGGCCCGTTCTCGACGGCGGCCACGAAGGGGGCGCCGTGCTCGGACCAGGTGACCTGGGGCGGGGTGGTGCGGCCGTCGGTGAACTCGGCGGCCGGATCGGTCAGCACCCCGTAGGAGTGGACGAAGTAGAAGCGCTCGTGCTCGACGCCGGCGAACAGGCGGCTGCCGGCGGGCGGCGTGACGGTCGCCCAGCCCATGTGCGGCACGACCTCGGCGGGCAGGCGGGTGACCTCGCCGGGCCACTGGCCCAGGCCGTCGGCGCGGACGCCGTGCTCGGTGCCCGAGTCGAACAGGACCTGGAGCCCGACGCAGATGCCGAGGACCGGGCGCCCGCCCGCGAGGCGGCGGTCGATGAGCCGCGGCGCGTCGACGGCGCGGAGCTGCTCCATGACCGCGGCGAACGCACCGACGCCGGGGACGACGACGCCGTCCGCCGCCTCGACCAGGGCGGGCTCGGCGGTGAGGGTGACGTCCGCGCCGGCGCGCTCGAGCGCGCGCACGGCGGAGCGCACGTTCCCGGAGCCGTAGTCGAGGACGACGACGCTCGGGCGGCGTGTCGCGTCGGCGGGCAGCGAGCCGGCGCGCACCGAGTCGGTGCTCGCAGGGTCGGTGCGCGGCACGTCGGTGTGCGGCGCGTCCGTGCGCGCCGAGTCGGTGCCCGCCTCGTCGGTGCGCGCCGAGTCTGTCCTCGCCCCGTCCGTGCTCGCAGGGTCGGTGCGCAACTCGTCGCTACCCGTCCTGTCGCCGGGCGTCGGGTTGCCGGTGGTCCCCACTCAGTCGCCCCGTCCGAACAGGCGGCGCTTGGGGCCGCGGCCGGTGACGTCGATCGCGCGGACCGCACCCTTGATCTCGTCGGGCGCGCGGCGGCCGAGCACGATGTCCTCGACCACGTCGTCGGCGTTGGCGAGCAGCAGGCCCGGCGGGACCTCCTTGCCCGGCTCGCCGGCGGTCCACTCGCGCGCGACGAGGTGCCCGGCGAGACCGCTCTCGAGTCCGGTGTCGACGCCGAGGTCGGCCAGGACGAGGACGACGCCGCGGCGCGTGATCGTCGACATCGCCGTCGCGAGCTCCTCGCCGGCGTTCTCGCTCGGCTCGGGGAGCGCGACCTCGGCGGCGTCGGCGGCGGTGAGCTCGGCGGTGCCACCGCTCTGGTCGTCGCCCGGGTCGACACTTCCCCGGTCGGCGCCCGTGTCGTTGCTCGGGTCCGCAGCGCCGGCGTCCGCGGCGCCGGCGTCCGCGGCGCTGACGTCCGCGGCGCCGCCCGCACTCCTCGCGTCGCGCGCCGTTCCGGCCAGCGGGTTCCGCCCGGCGGGAGCGTCACGACGAGCGTCCGCGCCGCCGAGCGGGTCCGCACCGGGCGCGGCGGCGTCGTCGTCGGGCATGGACGTTCCCGGCCCGGCGGGAGCGGAGGGGGCCTCGCCGAACAGCTCGGCGATGTCCCAGTCCGTGTGCTCGGCCTTGGCCGGCAGCGGGCGCGTGACGACGACCCCGGAGCGCGAGGGCACGGCCACGGCGTCCGTCATGCCGAGCTGCTTGCAGGCGGCGGCGACGACGTCGGGGCGCGCGAACGGCGTGAGCACGATCGCGAGCCGGTCGGGCGTGGCGGGCACGCTCACAGCGCGCCCTTGGTCGACGGGACGCCCGTGACGCGCGGGTCGATCGTCACCGCCTCGCGGAGCGCCCGGGCGAAGGCCTTGAACTGGGCCTCCACGACGTGGTGCGGGTCGCGGCCGGCGAGGACGCGCACGTGCAGGCAGATCGCCGCGTGGTGGGCGATCGACTCGAACACGTGCCGCGTGAGAGAACCGGTGAAGTGGCCGCCGATGAGGTGGAGGGCCTGCGCCTCGGACTCACCGGTGTGCACGCAGTAGGGCCGGCCCGAGACGTCGACGACGACGTGGGCGAGCGCCTCGTCGAGCGGGACGGTGGCGTCGGCGAACCGCGTGAGACCCACCTTGTCGCCGAGGGCCTGGCGCAGCGCCTGGCCGAGGCTGATCGCCACATCCTCGACGGTGTGGTGGACGTCGATCTCGATGTCGCCCGTGGCGCGCACCGTGAGGTTCATGCCCGAGTGCTTGCCCAGGGCGGTGAGCATGTGGTCGTAGAACGGCACCGAGGTGGAGATCTCGGTCCGCCCCTCGCCGTCGAGATCGAGCTCGACGAGCACCTGCGACTCGGACGTCGTGCGCTCGACGCGTCCCGTCCTGCTCATGACAGCACCTCTTCCAACGCCGCCCGGAAGCGGTCGTTCTCCTCGGGCGTGCCGACCGACACGCGCAGCATCCCCTGCGGGCCGACCTCGCGGATGAGGACGCCCCTCGACACCAGAGAGTCCCACACCGCGTGCCGGTCCTCGAAGCGGCCGAACATGACGAAGTTCGCGTCCGAGTCGGCGACCTCGAGCCCGCGGCCGCGCAGGTGGTCGACGAGGGCGTCGCGCTCGTCGCGCAGCAGCTTCACCTGGCCCATGAGGGAGTCGCGGTGGGACAGGGCCGCGAGCGCCGCGGCCTGCGTGATCGCGGACAGGTGGTACGGCAGGCGCACGACGCGCAGGTGGTCGACGAGCTCGCGCGCCGCCGCGAGGTAGCCCAGGCGCAGGCCCGCCATGCCGAAGGCCTTCGACATCGTGCGCGCGACGGCGAGGTGCGGGTGGTCCGCGAGCAGCTCGAGCGCCGACGGCGTGCCCTCGCGGCGGAACTCGCCGTAGGCCTCGTCGATGACGACGACGGTCGCGGTGGGGGTGTCGGCGTCGTCGGGGCCCGTGGGCGTGTCCGCGGGGCCCGTGGTCCGCGCGTGCTCGAGGAGCGCGAGGAGGTCCTCGGTGGCGAGCGCCGTCCCGGTGGGGTTGTTGGGGCTGGCGAGGACGAGGACCGCCGGGCGGTGCTCGGTCATCGCGGCGCGGGTGGCGTCGAGGTCGACCGTGAAGTCGTCCGCGCGGTCGACGGTGACGAAGGCCGTCTGGGTGTCGCGCGCGTACTCGGGGTACATCGAGTAACTCGGCGTGGCCGTCAGCATGGTGCGGCCGGCGCCGCCGTAGGCCTGGAGCACGTGGAGGAGGACCTCGTTCGACCCGTTGCCCGCCCAGATCTGCTCCGGACCGAGCTCGACGCCGGACTCGACGGCGAGATAGGCCGCCAGCTGCTCGCGCAGCTCGGGGAAGTCGCGGTCCGGGTAGCGGTTGAGGCCGGTCGCGGCGGCCTGGACGGCGCGGGCGATGTCCTCGGCGACCTCGGGGGCAGGCGCGAACGGGTTCTCGTTGACGTTGAGGATCACCGGCACGTCGATCCGGGGGGCGCCGTACGGGCTCAGGCCCGCGAGGTCGGGGCGCAGCGGGAGCCGGGCGGCGGGCGTGGTCGGCTCCGCGGCTGGCTCGGGGGTCGGCTCCGCGGTCGGCTGCCCGTCGTCGCCGGAGGTCGTGCTCTGGTTCGTTCTCACCACCCGATGGTAGGAACTCCGGGGCCCCGGTGGCACGCGGTCTCAGCGGCGGGCGGCCCTGGCGAGGTGGCCCCGACCACATGGGGTGGCGCCGACCACGCTCGGATCGAGACGTGGCACATCCTTTGCCCGCTAGCGGTGTCCGGTCTCACGAATCAGAGCCGCCGTGACCCCTCAAAAGGCGCTCGTCCCGCGGCTAGCCTGGCACTCGTGGAGCACATCTGGCACCTGGCGTACGCGGCGGACCTCGCTGACGCGCGTGAGACAGGGATGTATCGGATCTCTACGCGCGGCGCGACGCTGGAGTCGGTCGGATTCATCCACGGGTCCTACCCCGAGCAGCTCCCCGGCGTGGCGGCATCGGTGTACGCCGACGACCCCGAGCCGCTCGTCGTGCTCGTGCTCGACCCCCACGTGCTGCGCTCGTGCGGCCTGGACGTCCGCGACGAGCCGGACCCCGCCGATCCCACCGGCCCCGTCTACCCGCACATCTACGGTCCGATCCCGATGGACGCGGTCGTCGCCGTGCGGCCCGCGAGCCTCGACGCCGGCCAGCTCGTCGTCGGCGCGCCCGCCTGACGCGGGTCCCTTCCGGAGAATCCGCTCGAGCCACGCGTCCGACGTCGGACATCCCGCCGCGCCCCCGTCCGGCCATCGGTCCGGCGCCCGGTGCGCAGCCGCGGACCCACCTCGCCCGCGCCCGGCCTGCATCCCGGCGCACCGTCGTCCACAGCCCTCCCGAGCGACGCGCGCCCGTGTCCCACCGCGCACGTAGCGTGGCCGCATGACCTCGATCGACCCGGCCGGATCCGCGAGCCAGCTCGAGCATCCCGGCCCTCTCGACCACCCCGGTCCCCCGGACGCACCTGAGAATCCCGAGCTCCGCGACCAGGCGGAAGGTGTCCTCCGCGCGCTCGTCGGGCGCGAGGACGCACGCCTACGTGACGACCAGTGGCGGGCGATCGAGGCGCTCGTCGGGGGGTCGCGTCGGGTGCTCGTCGTCCAGCGCACCGGATGGGGCAAGTCGGCGGTCTACTTCGTGGCGACCGCGCTGCGCCGCCGCTCCGGCGCCGGGCCCACGGTCATCGTCTCCCCGCTGCTGGCCCTCATGCGCGACCAGATCGCCGCGGCCTCCCGCGCCGGCATCACGGCCGTCACCCTCAACTCCACCAACGTCCAGGAGTGGGACGAGGTCCACGCCGACATCGCGCGCGGCGCCGTCGACGTCCTGCTCGTCAGTCCCGAGCGGCTCAACAACCCGGCGTTCCGCGACCAGGTCCTCCCCCGGCTCGCCGCCGACGCGGGCCTCGTGGTGGTCGACGAGGCCCACTGCATCTCCGACTGGGGCCACGACTTCCGGCCCGACTACCGGCGCATCCGCACCCTCCTCGCCGACCTCCCGGGCGGGGTGCCCGTCCTCGCCACGACCGCGACGGCGAACGAGCGCGTGACCCGCGACGTCGCCGAGCAGCTCGGCGGCGCCGGCGAGGTGCTCGTGCTCCGGGGCAGCCTCGACCGGCCGGCGCTGCACCTGGGCGTCGTCGAGCTGGCGGACGACGCGGCGCGGATCGCGTGGCTCGCCGGCCAACTCCCTCGCTGGGACGGCTCGGGCATCATCTACGCACTCACCGTGTCCGCCGCGCACACCGTGGCCGAGCAGCTGCGCGCCGCCGGGCTCGAGGTCCGCGCCTACACCGGCCGGACCGAGCCCGCCGAGCGGGAGGAGCTCGAGGCCGACCTCAAGGCCAACCGGGTCAAGGCCCTCGTCGCGACGTCCGCGCTCGGCATGGGGTTCGACAAGCCGGACCTCGCGTTCGTCGTCCACCTCGGCTCCCCGTCCTCGCCGGTGGCGTACTACCAGCAGGTCGGGCGCGCGGGCCGCGGGGTCGACCGGGCCGACGTCGTCCTGCTGCCGGGTCGCGAGGACCGGGCGATCTGGCAGTACTTCGCCTCCCTCGCGTTCCCGCCCGAGGAGTCCGTCCGCACGGTGCTCGACGTCCTCGGCGACGGCCAGGTCCGGTCGACCCCGGTCCTCGAGACGGCCGTCGACCTGCGCCGGACCCGCCTGGAGACGATGCTCAAGGTTCTCGACGTCGACGGGGCGGTCCGGCGCGTGCGCGGCGGTTGGGAGAGCACGGGGCAGCCGTGGACCTACGACGCCGCGCGCTACGAGCGGGTCGAGGACGCCCGCCGCCGCGAGGCCGACGCGATGCTCGCCTATGCCCGGCTCGAGCCGCCCGAGTGCCGGATGGCGGTCCTGCGCACCCACCTCGACGACCCCGACCTCGAGCAGGGGTGGCGGTGCGGGCGCTGCGACCTGTGCGGCGGCATGGAGCTCGCCGCGACCGTGGACGCCGAGGCGGCGCAGCAGGCCCGCTCCGGTCTCGACCGCCCCGGCCTCGAGATCGAGGCGCGCCGGCAGTGGCCCTCGGGCATGGACCGCCTCGGCATCGACCTGTCCGGCAAGATCCCGCCGGCCGAGCGGGCCGAGACCGGGCTCGCCGTGGGCCGGCTCGACGGCGTCGGCCTCGCGGGGGCGCTGCGCGGCACGCTCGGGACGGGGGCGGCGGACGGCCCGGTCCCGCCCGAGCTCGTCGGGCCGCTGCGGCAGACCCTCACCGCGTGGGCGGCGGGGGCCGAGCCGGTCGCCGGGATCGTCGCGGTCGACTCGACGACCAGGCCCCAGCTCGTCCGCGACCTCGCCGTGCACGTCTCCCAGGTCCTCGGCGTCCCGGTGGTCGGCGCGCTCGTCCCGGAGCCCGGCAGCGAACCGGGCCGGCACGACGTCAACTCCGCCAGCCGCCTCGCCTCCGTCTCACGACGGCTGCGGATGGGGCTGTCCGAGGCCGCGCTCGCCGGGCTGCCCGGCCGCCGGGTCCTGCTCGTGGACGACTCGACGGACTCCGGCTGGACGCTGACCGTGGCCGCCCGGATGCTGCGGCTCGCGGGGGCGGACGCGGTGGTCCCGTTCGTGCTCGGGGTCGTCTAGCGCGCCACGGTCCCGGGCCGGCACAGCCCGCCCGGACCGTTAACCTGGCCGGCATGGCCCCCTCCCCATTGACGAGCTACGTCGAGCCCGACGCCGAGGTCACGGGGGCGAGCGAGGCGGACCTCGACCGGGTGGCCCGTGAGTACGGCCGCGCCCTGCCCGCCGACTACGTCGCGCTCATCACCACGCTCGGCGGCTACAACGGCGACCTCCTCGCGGCCGACGGCGCCCCGCTCCTGCAGTTCCCCGTCAACGACGCGGACGGCGTGCTCTCGGACTCCGGCTACGCGAGCATCGACGACCTCGACGGCATCTCGGTGGCCGGCACCGACGACTGGCGGATCGTCCTCGTCCAGCACGGCGACCAGGACCGCTACGCCCGGGTGGGGCTCGGCAGCGGCGACGTCGAGATCGTGTGGTCCGGGCGGTTCACCGACGTGCTCGACACGTACCGCGAGCGGGCTGCGGGCAAAAGGGAGGCATAGCCGCGGGGCGCGCCTCCCCTACTCCCCCGCCGGCCGCGCGGGGCAGACCAGCAAGCGTCGTGACCGGGTGAGCCCGACGGGCGTAGGCCGGGCCGCACCTCCCCTGCTCCGTGCTACTCCCCCGCCGGCCGTGAGGAGAAGCGCCGCACGTTGACGGCGTCCGCGTGCGCGGGCAGGTCCTCCGCCTCGGCGAGCGCGCGCAGGTGCGGCGCCTCGGCCGCGAGCGCGTCCTTCGTGTACTCGATGAGCTGGACCGGCCGGAGGTAGGCCATGACGGACAGGCCGGACGTGAACCGCGCGGTCCCGCCGGTGGGCAGGACGTGGTTCGAGCCCGCGAGGTAGTCCCCCAGCGGGACCGGCGAGTAGCCGCCGACGAAGATCGCGCCCGCGTTGCGGATGCGCGCGGCGACGGCCGGGGCGTCCGTCGTCTGGATCTCGAGGTGCTCGGCCGCGTAGGCGTCCGCCACCTCGATCGCCCGGTCGAGATCCTCGACGACGACGGTCGCCGACTGCGGCCCGCCCAGCGCCGTGGCCACCCGCTCGGCGTGCCTCGTGCCGGCCGCCAGCTGCGTCAGGTGCTCGTCGACGGCGTCGGCCAGGGCCTCGTCGTCGGTGATGAGGACGCTCGCGGCGGCCGGGTCGTGCTCGGCCTGGCTCAGCAGGTCGGCGGCGACGTGCAGGGGGTCGGCGCTCGAGTCGGCCACGACGGCGATCTCCGTGGTCCCGGCCTCGGCGTCGATGCCGACGAGCCCGCGGACGAGGCGCTTCGCAGCGGCGACGTAGACGTTCCCGGGGCCGGTGACGACGTCGACGGGCTCGGCGAGCACGTCCGCATCAGGAGTCCCGTCCTCCCCTGCCGCGCCGTGGGCGAGCAGAGCGATCGCCTGGGCGCCGCCGGCCGCGTACACCTCGGTGACGCCGAGGAGGGCGCACGCGGCGAGGATCGTCGGGTGCGGGAGCCCGCCGCGGTCGGCCTGCGGCGGGGAGGCGACGACGAGCTCCTCGACGCCCGCGGCCTGCGCGGCGACGACGTTCATGACGACGCTCGACGGGTAGACCGCGAGCCCGCCCGGCACGTAGAGGCCGACGCGGCGCACCGGCAGCCACCGCTGGTGGACGAGGCCGCCGGGGGTGATCTCGGTGGTGACGTCGGGCGGGACCTGCGCGGCGTGACCCGCGCGCAGGTGCTCGGCCGCGCGGGACAGAGCGGTGCGGACCGCGGGGTCGAGGGCGTCGAGCGCGTCGGTCAGTGCCTCGGCGGGGACACGCAGGTGCTCGGGGCGAACGCCGTCGAACCGTTCGGCGGCGTCCCGCACGGCGGCGGCGCCACGGGCGCGCACGTCGTCGAGCACGGGGGCGACGGCGGCGGCCGCGGCCTCGACGTCGAGCGCGGCGCGCGGCAGCGTGTCCGCCAGCTCGGCGCGCGAGAGGGTGCGGCCCCTGAGGTCGATTCGACGCAACATGGCGTCACTGTAGATCCGCGGGCAGCGCGGGGGCCGGGGCGATCGGGAGGCGGACCGTCGTGGTCGCGGGCCATCGTGAGTGTGGGCCGGCCTCGGGGGCGGATGCGGATGCGGATGCGGATGCGGATGCGGATGCGGGACGGTGCCGCCCCCACCCGTCCTGCGACAATGTCCGGCATGTCGCCCGTACCCATCGACGTCGTGGTCCGCGTGCCCGTCCGTCTCGGCCAGCTCCTCCAGCTCTCCGGCATCGCCGACACGGGCTCCGACGCCCGCACCCTCGTGGCCGACGGCGACGTCCTCGTCGACGGCACCGCCGAGATGCGTCGCGGCCGGCAGCTGACCGGCGGTGAGGTCGTCGAGGTGCGCCGGTCCAGAGGCGTCGAGGCGGTCCGTGTCGTGGCGGAGGACGGTGGCGATGCTGCCGTCGCCGGCGCCGGCGATGTCGAGAGTGTGGCTCAGGGCGACGTCGACTCGGAGTCCTGACGTCGATCGCTGACGGCCCGAGCCAGGTCGCGGGCGCCCGCGACTCGACCGCCTTGCGCCGCCCTCAGGCCACCGGCAGCATCCGCCCGAGCTCGACCGCCGCCGCGAGGCGCTGGATCGCCCGCAGCGCGGGAGAGCGCACCTCGGAGGCCGGCAGCTCGTCGAACATCTCCGCGAGCTGGTCGAGGAACCCGAACCAACCGCCGAGGGCCGAGCGCACCTGGTCCTCGTCGGCGGCCGCATAGGTGAGGGTGAGCGCGACGCGGGGTTCGTCGTCGGAGGGGGTGGGCTCGTCGTCGGACGGGGTGGACCCGTCGTCGGAGGGGTGCGAGCTGTCGTCGGAGACGTCCGTCTCGTCGTCGGAGGTGATCGCCGGGTCCACGGAAGCAGCCCGCTCGACCTCCGTGATCTCGAGGCGGATCTCCGCCGGTCCCTCGCCCGCCGCGCGCCACTCGAGGTCGCACGACCGGCCGGGCTCGACCGCCACGACCGTCACCTCGGACGGGTCGCCCCTGCCGTGGTCGACGCGCACGGTGCCGGGCTCGCTCAGCGGGCCGTCGAGCTCGCCGAGCCACGTGGCCGTGTAGCGCGGATCGGTGAGCGCGGCCCACAGGGTGACCGGGTCGACCGACCACTCGCGTCGCTGGGTGAGAACGATCCGGGAGTCGGCGCCTTCGGCTCCGTCGACGCCACCAGCACCCCCGCCCTCCCGGCGCAGCGTCCCGAGCTCGCGCAGGTCCAGCCCGCCGAGCGGCTCACTCGCCGCCCCGCCCAGCGCGCCGCCCATGTCCCCGCCGGTCGACCCATCGGCCGCCCCGCTCGTCGCCGCGCTCACTGCGCCGCCACGCTTCCCAGGCAGCCCGGCCCGAGCAGGGCCTTGAGGTCGCCGTACAGCGCGGGCGAGGAGGAGACCCGGAAGCGGTCGGACAGCGACAGCACGGTGTGCACGGCGGCCCCCTCGACCACGACCCGGACCTCGGTGGACCCCGGGTGCTCGCCGAGCACCCGTCCGAGCCGGTCGATCATCGCCCCGTGGACGCGGTGCTCCGGCAGGTAGATCGTCAGCGGCCCGGTCCCGTCCTGCAGGGTGGGGATAGTCATCGAGTCGGCGACGACCTGGACGTTCTCATCGCGCACCGAGGCGCGCCCCTTGATCGAGACGATCGTGTCCTCCGACAGCGCGTGTGAGACGCCGATGTAGGACTGCGGGAAGAACATGACGTCGATCTCGCCCGAGAGATCCTCGAGCGTGGCGATCGCCCACGGGTTGCCCTGCTTGGTCAGCTTGCGCTGGACGCTCGTCACCAGCCCGGCGATCGTCACGCGCCTCCCGTCCACCGGGTTGTCCTCCGACGCGCTCACGAGGTCCGAGACGTCGGTGTCGGCGTGCTGACCGAGCGACCCCTCGAGACCGGCGAGCGGGTGGTCGGAGACGTACATGCCGAGCATGTGCCGCTCGAACGCGAGCTTCTCCCGCTTGTCCCACTCGGGCAGGTCGGGGATCTCGATGTCGAAGCCGACCTCGGCCCCCTCGACGGCCGCGAACAGGTCGAACTGGCCCACGGCCTCGTTCCGCTTGACGTCGACGACCGCGTCGACCGCCTCCTCGTGCCGCGCCACCAGCGCGCGCCGCGTGTTCCCGAGGGTGTCGAAGGCGCCGGCCTTGATGAGCGACTCGATGGTCCGCTTGTTGCACACCACGGCGGGCACCTTGTCGAGGAAGTCCTGGAAGCTCGTGAACGCGCCCTTCTCCTCGCGCGCCTCGATGATCCCCTTGACGACGTTCGCGCCGACGTTGCGGATCGCCCCGAGCCCGACCTTGATCTCGTCGCCGACCGGCGTGAAGTCGGCGGCGGAGGAGTTGACGTCGGGCGCCTGGACGGTGATGTTCATGTGCCGGCACTCGGACAGGTAGAGACCGAGGCGGTCCTTGTTCTCCTGCGAGTTCGTCAGCAGCGCGGCCATGTACTCGACCGGGTAGTGCGCCTTGAGGTAGGCGGTCCAGTACGACACGAGCCCGTACGCCGCGGAGTGCGCCTTGTTGAACGCGTAGTCCGAGAACGGCAGGAGCACGTCCCACAGGGCCTTGACGGCCGCCGCCGAGAAGCCGCGCTCGAGCATGCCCGCCTCGAAGGTGACGAACTGCTTGTCCAGCTCGGCCTTCTTCTTCTTGCCCATCGCGCGGCGCAGGAGGTCCGCCTGTCCGAGGCTGTACCCGGCGACCTTCTGCGCGATCGCCATCACCTGCTCCTGGTAGACGATGAGGCCGTACGTGGTGCCGAGGATCTCGGCGAGCGGCTCCTCGAGCTCGGGGTGGATCGGCGTGATCGGCTGCTGGCCGTTCTTGCGCAGCGCGTAGTTCGTGTGCGAGTTCGCGCCCATCGGGCCCGGCCGGTACAGGGCGCCGACGGCGGAGATGTCCTCGAAGTTGTCCGGCTTCATCTGGCGGAGCAGGGTGCGCATGCCGCCGCCGTCGAGCTGGAAGACGCCGAGGCTGTCGCCGCGCGCGAGCAGCTGGTACGTGCCTTCGTCGTCGAGCCCGAGGTGCTCGAGGTCGACCGGCTCCTTGCCGTTGCGCCCGATGTTCGTCATCGCGTCGTCGAGCACCGTGAGGTTGCGCAGGCCGAGGAAGTCCATCTTCAGCAGTCCGAGCCCCTCGCACGTGGGGTAGTCGAACTGCGTGAGGATGAAGCCGTCGCGCGGGTGGCGCATGACCGGGATGACGTCGGTGAGCGTGTGGCTCGACATGATGACGGCGCAGGCGTGGACGCCCCACTGCCGGGTCATGCCCTCGAGGCCGGTCGCCATGTCGTAGACCCGCTTGGACTCGGGGTCCGCGCTCAGCACGTTCCGGAACTCGCCGGCCTCGGCGTACCGCTTCGAGCTCGGGTCCTCGATGTCCTTGAGCGGGATGTCCTTGGCCATGATCGCCGGCGGCATCGCCTTGGTCAGCTTCTCCCCCATGGCGAACGGGTAGCCGAGCACCCGGGCGGAGTCCTTGAGGGCCTGCTTGGACTTGATGACGCCGTAGGTGACGACCTGGGCGACCCGGTCGTCGCCGTACTTCTCGACGACGTAGTCGATGACCTCGCCGCGCCGGCGCTCGTCGAAGTCGACGTCGAAGTCCGGCATCGAGACGCGGTCCGGGTTGAGGAAACGCTCGAAGATGAGGCCGTGGACGAGCGGGTCGAGATCGGTGATCCGCATGGCGTAGGCGACCATCGAGCCGGCGCCGGAGCCACGCCCCGGCCCCACGCGGATGCCGTTCTCCTTGGCCCAGTTGATGAAGTCGGCGACGACGAGGAAGTACCCCGGGAAACCCATCTGGGTGATGACGCCGACCTCGTACTCCGCCTGCTTGCGCACGTGGTCCGGGATGCCGTCCGGGTAGCGGTAGCGCAGCCCGCGCTCGACCTCCTTGACGAACCACGAGTGCTCGTCCTCGCCCGCCGGGACGTCGAACCGCGGCATGAAGTTCGCGCCGTCGGCGGCGGTCGTGAAGGAGACGTCGCACTGCTCGGCGACGAGCAGGGTGTTCCGCACGGCGTCCGGGTGGTCGGCGAACAGGTTCCACATGTCCTTGCTCGAGCGCAGGTGGTAGCCGGTGCCGTCGAACTTGAAGCGGTTGGGGTCGTCGAGCGTCGAGCCGGAGTTGAGGCAGAGCATCGCGTCCTGCACGGACTTCTGCTCGGCGGTGACGTAGTGCGAGTCGTTGGTCGCGAGCAGCGGCGCGTCGATCCGCTTGGCGAGCTCGAACAGCTGCGGCATCGTCCTCTTCTCGAAGTCGTTGCCGTGGTCCATGATCTCGACGTAGAAGTTCTCGCGGCCGAAGATCTCCTGGAGCTCTCCGGCGGCGCGGACGGCCTCCTCGGTCTGGCCAAGCCGCAGCCGGGTCTGGACCTCGCCCGAGGGGCAGCCGGTCGACGCGATCATCCCGTTGGCGTACTGCTGGAGCAGGTCGCGGTCCATGCGCGGCCACTTGCCCATCTGGCCGTCGAGGGAGGCGTGCGAGGCCATCCGGAAGAGGTTGTGCATGCCCTCGGTCGTGCGCGCGAGCATCGTCAGGTGCGTGTACGCGCCCGACGCCGACACGTCGTCACCCTTCTGCCAGTCCTCGCCCCAGCGCACGCGCGTCTTCTTGTCGAACCGGGAGGTCCCGGGGGTCACGTAGGCCTCGACGCCGATGATCGGCTTGATGCCCTTCGCCGTCGCCGCCCGGTAGAGCTCGAACGCGCCGAACACGTAGCCGTGGTCGGTGATCGCGACGGCCTTCTGCCCCTGCCGCTCGACCTCGTCGACGAGGGCCGAGATCTTCGCCGCGCCGTCGAGCATCGAGTAGTCGGTGTGGACGTGGAGGTGGGCGAAGTCCTGCTGCGCGGGGGTCGAGGGCATACCCACGATCGTAGGTTCGACCTCCGACGACGAGGGCACCGGTCCGCCGCCCCCGCGAGGTCCGCGGCGTGTCCCGGCGTGTCCCGGCGTGTCGCTGCTCGGTCGACGCTGGTTGCGCCCGCTCGCCGCCGCGTGCCCCGCTCCGTCGCCGGGATGCCGCTCAGCCGCTCAGCCGCTCCGTCGCCGGGATGCCGCTCAGCCGCTCCGTCGCCGGGATGCCGCTCAGCCGCCGAGCGTGAGCGCCATGTCCTTGTGCCAGATGCCGGCGTCGAGGTAGCGGCGCTCGGACACCAGCGCGTACCCGAGGCCGGAGTAGAAGCCGATCGCGTGCTCCTGGGCCTCGATGTCGACGCGGACGCTGCCGTCGGGCCCCAGGTGCTCCGCCTCGGCGACCGCGTGGAGCGCCTGCATGACGGCGCGGCCCGCGCCCGTCCCCCGCGCCGCGCGGAGCACGGCGACCCGGCCGATCCGCACCACGCCCGGGCCCTCGGGCAGGAGCCGGGCGGTCGCGACAGGGAGCTCCACGCCGTCCGCGCCGGTCGTCACGCCGAGGACGTGGACCGTGCCCGGGTCGGTGTCGAGGTCGTCGATCTCCTCCTCGCCGGGGACCTTCTGCTCCTCGACGAAGACCTCCCACCGCACCCGCCAGCAGGCCTCGAGGTCGGCGCGGTCGGTCACGCGTCGGACGGTGGTGGGCGCGTGGCCGGCCGGCTCGTGCGCCGCCGGTCCGGTCGCGGCCGGCTCGCTCCCGGCCTGCTCGCTTGCCGCCGCTCCGCTCACCGTCCCGCCTCGCGGAGGACCTCCAGGGCGGCCGCGAGGTCGTCCGGGTAGGGCGAGGCGACCTCGACGCGCGCGTCGGTCACCGGGTGCGCGAACGCCAGCCCGACGGCGTGCAGCCACTGCCTCGTCAGCCCGACCCGGGCGCCGAGCGTGGGGTCGGCGCCGTAGGTCGTGTCGCCCACGCACGGGTGCCCCACCGCGGAGGTGTGGACGCGGATCTGATGCGTGCGGCCGGTCTCGAGCCGGATCTCGAGCAGGGACGCGCCGGGCATCGACTCGAGCGTCTCGTAGTGCGTGATCGCGTCCTTGCCGCCCGTGACGACGGCCATCTTGTAGCTGTGCCGCGGGTCCCGGCCGACGGGCGCGTCGACGGTTCCCGCGCTCGGGTCCATCTGGCCCTGGACGAGGGCGTGGTACGTCTTGTCGACGGTGCGCTCCTTGAACGCCCGCTTGAGCACCGTGTACGCGCGCTCCGACTTCGCGACGACCATGAGGCCGGACGTGCCGACGTCCAGCCGGTGGACGACCCCCTGCCGTTCCGGCGCTCCCGAGGTGGACACGCGCCGGCCGGAGGCCGCCAGGGCGCCGACGACCGTGGGTCCGTCCCAGCCCGGTGAGGGGTGGGCGGCGACGCCCACGGGCTTGTCGACGACGACGATGTCGTCGTCCTCCAGCGCGATCGCCATGCCCTCGACGGCGGTGGGCGTCGGCGGACCGGGCGGTCGCTCGGGCTCGGGCAGCGTGACCTCGAGCCACGCCCCCGCGGTGAGCCGGTCGGACTTGCCGACGGGGGCGCCGTCGAGGAGCACGTCGCCGCCTGCCGCGAGCTCGGCTGCGCGCGTGCGGGAGAGGCCGAGCAGGCGCGCGATGGCGGCGTCGACCCGTTCGCCGGCGAGCCCGTCGGGCACCGGCAGCGACCTGACCTCAGGCACCGGGGCGCTCCGTGCCGTCCGCGGCACTGGCGTCATCGACCTGAGCGTCCGGCGCGCCCTCGGCCCGCTGGGCGGCCTCCGCCGCCTCCCGACGACGACGCAGCTCCCGTCGCGTGATCCGCTCGCCCGGGGCGGCGGTCACCGTCGGCGGGGCCGTGGGCGTGGGGGTGGGCGCCGTCGCGGCGGCGGCCGGGGTCGTCGCGCCGGGTGTCGAGCCCGACGACGACGTGGCACCGGCAGGGCCCGACGACCGTGCCGCCGTCGCAGCCGCTCGGTCGGACGCCGGGGCGCCGGTCGCCGCCGCGTCGTTCGTCGTCGTGCTGGTCGTCGTCGTGCTGGTCGCCGTCGTGCCCGAGGTGGCCGCGCCCACGTCGGTCGCGCCCGAACCGTTCGTGCCCGATCCGGTCGCGCTCGCCGCGCTGGCTCCGGCTCCTGTGCTGCCGGCGTTGCTCCCGGTACTGCCGGAGCTGCTCCCCGCGCTGCCGGTGGTTCCGGCCCCGAGGCGGCGCTCCCACCAGGCCTCGGGATCCTCGTCGTCGGAGGCCTGGGCGGTCTGTCCCGCCGTCGCGGCGACCAGCCAGTCGGGGTCGGAGTCGCCGTCGGCCGAGGAGTCGGTGGAGCCCGCCCCTGCCGACCCCGCGGCGCCCGCGCCGGTACCGGCGCTCGTCCCGGTCCCCGAGCCTCGGGCCGCGCGCGAGCCCCCGGCTGCACCGGCGGCCACGGTCGCGGTGTCGTCGTCGTGGCCGTCGCCCGAGTCGGCGTCGGAGGTCTCCCCCTCCTTCGCGTCCGACAGTCGCGTCCCGTCGATCTCCCGGCCCGTGAGGGCGAGCACGCAGATCATCAGCGCCGCCACGACGATCCCGATGTCCGCGACGTTGCCGACGAACCAGTCGTAGTAGGCGAGGAAGTCGATGACGTGGCCCTCGAACGGCCCCGGGTCGCGGAAGAGACGGTCGATGAAGTTGCCGACCGCGCCGCCGAGCAGGAGCCCCAGCGCGATCGCCCACGGCATCGAACGGAGCCGCCGCGCGTAGAAGAGGATGACCACGACCACCACGGCGATGATGAGTGTGAACAGCCAGGTCGTACCGCTGCCCAGCCCGAAGGCCGCACCGGGGTTGAAGACGAGGCGCAGGCCGAAGTATTCGCCGAGGAGCTCGATGCGGCGTCCGTCGGCGAGTTGGTCGAGCGCGATGGCCTTCGTCACCTGGTCGATGACGGCGACGGCGGCCGCCAGCCCCAGAAGGAGGGACAGCAGCCGCCGTGACGCGCCGGGTGCGGCGGTGCTCATGGGGCGGTCAGATTCCGCTCTCGCGGCTGCCGGTGCCACCCTCGACGGTGCTGAGGAGCTGGTTGAGGTAGCTCTTCAGACGCGTGCGGTAGTCGCGCTCGAACGTGCGCAGCTCGTCGATCTTCCGCTCGAGGAGCGAGCGCTCCTGCTCGAGCTGGGACAGCGTGCGGTTCGAGTGGGCCTCGGCCTCGCTGACGATCCGCTCGGACTCCGCCTGGGCCTCGGAGACGAGCCGCGCGGACTCGGCCTGGCCGTCGGCGACGTACTCGTCGTGCACCCGCTGGGCCATGGCGAGCATCCCGGCGGCCGAGTCGGGCGTGGTCGAGGCGGTGGCCGGCGCGGCAGCGGCTGCGGCCGGGGCGGCGGTGTCCGTGGCCTCGGGCTGCTCGGCGGGCGCCTGCGGCTCGGCGGTGGCGGCCGCGGCGTAGGGCTGCGGCGTGGCCGGCGGGGTGTCGTGCACGGAACGGCGGGTGGGCGCCGCGGCGACGACCGGCGTCTCCGCGGTGTCGTGGGTGGCGGGCTGCTCCTCGGCGTCTGCCTGGTCCGCGGCCGACGTGTCGGCCGGAGCCCCGGACGAGAGCTCCGCGACGCGAGCCTCGGAGGCCTCCAGGCGCGCCTTGAGCTCCTCGTTCTCCGCGTAGACGGAGCGGAGGGTGTCCACCACCTCGTCGAGGAAGTCGTCAACCTCGTCCTGGTTGTATCCCTCGCGGAACTTGGTCGCCTCAAACTTCTTGTTGAGGACGTCGTCGGCGCTGAGCAGTGCCATCTCGTCTCACCTCGATCTTGGTCGGTCGTGGCTGGACGCCACGCGCGTCCGCGCCCCAGATTACTCAGAGGTCGGCGGAAGCATCGGACGCCGGGCCGGAGCAGCCCGTGCGGGCGCGCCGGATCGGCGTGGTCGTTGCGCCGGTCGCGGACCGGCTCGGGGCCGGTCGCGGTCCGTTCGCCTCCCACTCTCGGGCCGCTCCACCGGCGCCGGCGTGGTCGACCTGCCCTCCGGGTCGACCTGCCCTCAGAGCAGGGCGACGGCGAGCAGCGGCAGCACGAAGCCTCGGAGCAGCTGGACGCCGAGGAACAGGATGATGAAGCCGAGGTCGAGGGAGACCTGGCCGATGCGCAACGGCGGGATGAACCGCCGGATGAACCGCAGCGGCGGGTCGGTCAGCCCGTAGACCAGGTTGGCGACGACGAGCACGAACCCCGTCGGCCGCCACGTCCGCGAGAAGATCTGCACGAGGTCGAGGACGACCCGGGCGAGCAGGACCAGCAGATAGAGGAAGAGGACGAGGCTCAGCGCGTCGAGGACGATCCGCACGTCGTCAGGCGCGGGCGAAGTCGAACCCCGAGCGGGGCGACTCCTCCTCGGCGTGCGTCACGGCCACGCTGCGGGGCGCGAGGATGAACGCGCCGGGCGAGACCTTCTCGAGCACGCCGCCGAGAGCCATGGCGAGGCCGGCGGAGAAGTCGATGAGCCGGCGCGCGTCGGCCTCCGAGATGCCCTCCATGTTGAGGATCACGGGGGTGCCGGAACGGTAGGCGTCACCGACCGCCGGCGCGTCGTTGTAGCTCGTGGGACGCATGGTGACGATGCGGGAGAGCTCGACGTCCACGGGGGCCTCCTGGCGGGCGGGTGCGAGGCGGGTGATGTGGGTGACCTCGGCGTGCCGCTCGTACGGCTCGGCCGGATGCTCGCGGGTCTCGTCGGCCTCGCGGCGGTAGTCGTCGGAGCGGCGCTCCTCGGCGGGGCGACGGTCCTCACGACGGCGGTCGGCCGGCTCGTCGTAGCCGCCCTCGCCCTCGTACAGGTCGTCCTGCGGCTCGGCGAAGGAGAGGTACTCCATGAACTTGCGCATGGTGCCGGGCATGGGGACTACTCCTCGATCGAGACGGCCGGCGGAGAGGTCGCTCCCGCCACGTCACAGACGCTAACTGCTGGAGGTCGGCGTGGCAGGTTCGACGCGCCGGGCGAGTCCCGCTCCGACCGTGACGATCCCCGCGAACCGCCCCGTGCGCCGCTCCCCCGCGTGGGTCGCGCGGCGGTAGGAGTACAGCGCCTCGTCCTCATAGGTGCAGGCGTGCTCGCGGGTCACGCGCGTGACACCGAGGGCGTCGAGCTGGGCGTGCACCGCGGCGGCGACGTCGAGCCCCGGCGTCCCGTCGCGGGTGGTCGACCCGGCCGCGGGGTGGACGGCCGCGACCTCGTCGCGCAGCGGCGCGGGCACCTCGTAGCAGCGCCCGCAGATCGAGGGACCGAGGTGGGCGGACAGGTCCGAGGGTGCGACGCCGGCGTCGGCGAGCGCCTCGAGGGCGGCCGGGACGGCCCCGGCGACGAGGCCCGCGCGGCCCACGTGGACCGCGGCGGCGGCGCGGCCGGCACCGTCGGCGAGCAGCAGCGGGACGCAGTCGGCGACCATGACGCCGACCGACACGGTCTCGCCCGCGCGCGGGAGCGCGACGAGCACGTCGGCCTCCCCGACCGTCTCGCCGAACGCCTCACCGGCGGTGGGGGCGGGCGTGTCACCGGCGGCCGTGGCACCGGCGCCCGCTCCGGCGACGATCCGCACGGCCGTGCCGTGCACCTGGGTCATCCACGCGACGGGCCCGCCGACGAGCTCCGTGACGCGCTCGCGGTTGGCCCGCACGTGACCGGGGTCGTCCCCGACGTGCGGGCCGAGGTTGAGGCCGCCGGACGCGGCCGCGGCCCACGGCGGCGTCGAGACGCCGCCGTGGGCCGTGGTGAACACGCCGTGCGCCGCCGGGCCGAGGTCGGCGGCGCGGACAGGGACAGACATGCGACTCGGTCTACTTGAGGAAGTCGGGGATGTCGAGGTCGTCGTCCCGGGTGTCGGTGTCCGGGAACACGCGCGGGACCCGGTTGCCGTTCGGGGCGGGACGCTGCGGACCTGCCGGGGCCGGGCGGCCCTGGTAGCCCTGCTGCCCCGGCTGTCCCTGGCCGCCCTGGTAGGCGTCCTCGGCCTGCCGCTGCTCGCCGCGGGCCTCCGCGAACCGGGGGTCGCCGTAGCCCTGCTGGGCCGGGGCGTCGCCGCGCTGCGCCTCGACCGGCTGGTCGGGCGCCTGGCCGGCGGCCTGGGCGGGCACCGGTGCGGGACGCTGCTCGGCCGGCGCCTGCTGCTCGAAGACCGGGCGGGACCCGGCCTGGGCGCTCTCGCGACCACGCTGGGCGCCCGCGTCGGCGTCGGCGGCGGGACGCACGGCGGCGAGCGGCCGGCGGTTGACGGTGGACTGGGCACCCGTGGGGCCCACGCCCTCGTCGAAGCCGGCGGCGATGACCGTGACCCGCACCTCGTCGCCGAGGGCGTCGTCGATGACCGTTCCGAAGATGACGTTCGCCTCGGGGTGCGCGGCCTCCTGGACGAGGCGCGCGGCCTCGTGGATCTCGAACAGGCCGAGGTCGGAGCCACCCTGGATGGAGAAGAGCACGCCGTGCGCGCCGTCGATGGACGCCTCGAGCAGCGGCGAGGAGATCGCCCCCTCCGCGGCGTCGACCGCGCGGTCGTCGCCCCGGGCCGAGCCGATGCCCATGAGCGCCGAGCCCGCCCCCTGCATGACGGACTTGACGTCCGCGAAGTCGAGGTTGATGAGGCCCGGGGTCGTGATGAGGTCCGTGATGCCCTGGACACCGGACAGCAGCACCTCGTCCGCCGCGTTGAACGCGTCGAGGATCGAGACGTTCTTGTCCGAGATCGAGAGCAGCCGGTCGTTCGGGATGACGATGAGCGTGTCGACCTCGTCGCGCAGCGCCTCGATCCCGGTCTCGGCCTGGAGCCCGCGGCGCCGGCCCTCGAAGCCGAACGGGCGGGTGACGACACCGATGGTCAGGGCGCCGAGCGAGCGGGCGATGCGCGCGACGACCGGCGCGCCGCCGGTGCCGGTTCCGCCGCCCTCGCCGGCGGTGACGAAGACCATGTCGGCCCCGCGCAGGACCTCCTCGATCTCCTCCTCGTGGTCCTCGGCCGCCTTCTTGCCGACCTCAGGGTCGGCGCCGGCGCCGAGCCCGCGCGTGAGGTCGCGACCGACGTCGAGCTTGACGTCCGCGTCCGACATGAGCAGGGCCTGCGCGTCGGTGTTGATGGCGATGAACTCGACGCCCTTGAGGCCCGCGTCGATCATGCGGTTGACGGCGTTGACGCCACCGCCGCCGATGCCGACGACCTTGATGACCGCCAGGTAGTTCTGCGGTGCTGCCACGTTGTTCCCCTCGTCCGTGCCTGACCTTCAACCTCGACTTGAAGGTGAGACTTCTGTCCTTGTCTGGCGCAGGGAAGGTAGTCGCGACGCGAGGGTTCATGGGGAGCGACGCGCCACGAGAATGACAACGGTGTCGTTCGACGTGCGGTGCGCGGGGCGTGGGGGTCGGAACCGCGCCCGGCACGACGTCGCGCCGGGAGGCGCGGTCGGCCCCGGCCGGTTCGCGCCGGCTCAGCCGCCCGTCGTCGGGCGCGTGGGGATCGACACGTCGTAGCGCGAGGACGGCGACTGCTCGATGAGCACGAGGAGCACCTCGGACTTCAGGGTCGACTCCTCCGAGCTCCCCCACAGCACCTCGGCGCCGTCGGTGAGGGTGAGCGTGATGACGCCCTGCGCGGAGACCGCGGCCGACGCCACCTGGGAGCGCAGCTCGGTCGGCATCTCGCCGAGCGCCTCGAGCAGGGAGGTGAGCGCGCGCGTGCCGTCCTCGGGGTCGTCGGGGACGTCGACCTGGGGCAGCGTGCCGTCGGGCTCGTCGACCTGGGCGACCTCGGTGCCCGTGTCGTCGAGCAGCGCCCACCCGCCGTCGACCTGCGTGACCGCGACCGGCACGCGCGGGGTCACCTCGATCTCGAGCCCGGTCGGCCAGGCGCGTACGACCTCGGCGTCGGCCACGCCCGGGAGCGCCCGCACGGCCTCGTCGACGGCCTCGGTGTCGACGCGCGCGAGCGGCGTGCCGACCTGCGGGTCCGCGGCCGCGGAGACCTCCGCGAGGTCGACGTACGGGGACTCGGCCGTCGTCGTCGCCTCGACGTCCTCGAGCGCGGTGAGCGGGGAGAACAGGAGGGCCCAGGCGGCGCCGAGCAGCACGACGAGCGCCACCACGCCGATGATGATCCGGCGGCGCGTGAGCCGGCGCGCGGCGGTCTCCTTCTCTGCGCGGCGCTCCGTCAGCGACGCGGTGGGTCGCGCGGGACCGCGGCGGCCCCCGCGCGCATGGACGGGCGGGGCGGCCGGCGTCGAGGAGCCGCTCGAGGTCCTGGTCGCCGAGGAGCCGCTCGGGCTCGTGGTCGTCGCAGTGGCGCGGGACTTCCCCCTCGCGCCCGACGACGACGCCGCGCCCCCCGATCCGCCGGCCGCCGTGGCGGAGGAACCGCCCGACCTCCCGGAGGCACGCCGGGCCACCGACGTGCCGGACGAGCCCGTCGCCCTGGCCTTCCCGTTCTTCCCCGACGCCCCCTTCGTCCCAGGCTCCCCGGTCGTCCCGGACGCCGACGCCGGTCCGGCCTTCCCGGACGCCGCGGCCCTCCCGGCCTTCCCGGACGCACCGGCCTTCCCAGCCGTCCCGGAACCGTCGCCGGACGTCGCAGCGCCGTCGTCGCCCGCCTGCGGGCGCGACCCTGTGCGCCGGGGCGGAGTCGGCTCACCCCGCCGCGGCGGTCGGGGCGCCCTCACGTCCGTGCGCCCAGGTGGTCGAGGACGACCGGGCCGAGCTCGGTGACGTCACCGGCCCCCATGGTGAGCACGAGGTCCCCCGGGCGTGCGGCGGCCGCGATCTCGCGGGCGGCCTCGTGCCGGTCGGCGACGAACCGACCGTCGGACATCCGCGCGGTGACGAGCGAGCCGTCGACCCCGGGCTCGGGGTCCTCCCGCGAGGCGAACACGTCGGTGACGACCGCGAGGTCGGCGGCGGACAGCGCGGCCGCGAACTCGGCGGCGAACGCGCGCGTGCGGGAGAACAGGTGCGGCTGGAAGAGGACGAGGACCCGCCCGCCGTCGGCGGCCACCCGGGCGGCGGCGAGCGTCGCGGCGACCTCGGTGGGGTGGTGCGCGTAGTCGTCGACCACACGCACTCCCCCGGCCTCGCCGCGGGGCTCGAACCGGCGGCCGGTCCCGCGGAACTCCCCCAGGGCCGCGGCGGCGTCCGCCAGGTCCACCCCGAGCTCGACCGCGACGGCGACGCAGGCGGCCGCGTTGCGCAGGTTGTGCACCCCGCCCACGGCGAGCTCGAGGGCGGCCGAGCGACCGGCCACCTCCACGCCGCCGCGGGCGCCGTCGACGCTCGGCTCCCCCACCCTCAGCGCGACGTGGGCCTCGGCACCCTCGACCGCACCCGTCGTGCCGTACGTGACCACCCGGGCCCCGCGCGCCGCGGCGGTGGTGGCGAGGCGGCGGGCGCCGTCGTCGTCGGCGCAGGCCACGAGAAGCCCACCGGGGCGGATCCGGTCCGCGAACTCCTCGAAGGCGGCGTGGAACGCCTCGGCGCTGCCCCAGTGGTCGATGTGGTCGACCTCGATGTTGGTGACCACCGAGATCCGCGGGGCGTAGTTGAGGAAGGAGCCGTCGGACTCGTCGGCCTCCGCCACGAACGTGGTGCCGCCACCGAGGTGCGCGCCGGGGCCGACGCCGACGACCGAGCCGCCGATGGCGTAGGACGGGTCGAGGCCGGCGCCGCGCAGGGCGACCGCGAGCATCGCGGAGGTCGTCGTCTTGCCGTGCGCGCCGGCGACGGCGACGAGGTCGAGATCCTCGGCGACCAGCTGCAGCGCCTCGCTGCGGTGGAGGACCGGCAGTCCGGTCGCGCGCGCGTGGGCGAGCTCGGGGTTGGTCTCGCGCACGGCCGTGGAGACGACGACGGTCGCGCCGTCGGGCACGTGCGCGGCGTCGTGGCCGACGTGGACGTCCGCCCCCGCGTCCGCGAGGGCGGCGAGCACGGCGGAGTCCTTGGCGTCGGAGCCGCTCACGCGGGCTCCGCGGGCGAGGAGCAGGTGGGCGACGACGGACATGCCCGCGCCACCGATGCCGACGAGGTGGAAGGCGCGGGTCTCAGCCACGTGCCACCGCCGAGACGAGCGCGGCCAGGGGCCCGGCGCCGTCCCCGGGGCCGGCGGACGCGGCGGCGTCGCCCATCTCCCGCAGGCGGTCCGGGTCCGCCAGGAGCGGGGTCACGGTCTCGCGCACGGCTGCGGGCGAGAGGTCGGCGTCCTCGACGACGATCCCCCCGCCGGCGGCGACGACGTCCGCGGCGTTGAGACGCTGCTCCCCGTTGCCGTGGGGCAGCGGGACGTAGATCGCGGGCAGGCCGAGGGCGGAGAGCTCGGCGACGGTCCCGGCGCCGGAGCGGCAGACGACGAGGTCGGCGCAGGCGAGCGCGTGCTCCATCTCGCCGAGGTAGTCGAGCACGTGGTAGTCGTCGTGGCCCTCGACGGCCGCGCGGACCGGGGCGTCCTTGTCGCGTCCCGTGAGGTGGAGGACCTGGGCGTCGGCGAGGTCTCCCGCGCTCGCCGCGAGGGTCTCGTTGATCCGCTGGGCGCCCAGCGAGCCGCCGGTGACGAGCAGGACGGGTCGGTCGGGGTCGAGTCCGAGTGCGCGGGCGCCGGTCTCCCGTGCAGCGAGGCGTCCGGCCTCGTCCGCCCGGGCGGCGACGAGGTCGGCGACGGCGCGGCGCAGCGGGAGGCCGGTGACCTCGGTGCGCCCGCGGCGTGCGGCCAGCGGGGTCGAGGCGAAGGTGAGGGCGACGGCGGCCGCGGTGCGCGCGCCGACCTTGTTGGCCAGGCCCGGCCGCGCGTTCTGCTCGTGGACGACGACCGGGATCCCGGCGCGGCGGGCGGCGAGGTAGGCGGGCGTCGCGACGTAGCCACCGAACCCGACGACGACGTCGGCCGAGGTGGCCTCGATCGCGGCGCGGGCGGCGCGCACGGCCGCGCGCAGGTTCGTCGGCAGCCTTAGGAGGTCGGCCGTGGGTCGCCGGGGCAGCGGGACGCGCGGGACCGGGTGGAGGTCGAGTCCGGCGGCGGGGACGAGACGGGACTCCAGCCCGTCGGCGGTGCCGAGCGCCGCGCAGCTCGCGCCGTCCTCGGCCAGCGCCGCGGCGGTGGCGAGCATGGGGTTGACGTGGCCCGCGGTACCGCCGCCCGCGAGCAGGACGCGCAGGGGCTCAGCCACGGCGGGCCTTCCGAGGGGTGGCCGTCACCGCGCCCGTGCGCCGGGCGTGCCGGGAGCGCACGCGCAGTGCCTCGCGCGCGCCGGGCTCGGTGCGGGCGAAGCCCAGGAGGATCCCGATGCCGAGCAGGGTGGCGATGAGCGCCGAGCCGCCGGCGGAGACGAGCGGCAGGGGCACGCCGAGCACGGGCAGCAGGCCGATGACGACGAGCATGTTGACGATCGCCTGCCCGAAGATCCACGCGCCGAGCCCGGCAGCGGCGATCTGGACGAACGGGTCGTCGTGCCGGCGCACGATGCGGTAGATCCCGGCGGCGAGCACGGCGAACAGGACGAGCACGACGAGGGTGCCGATGAGGCCGAGCTCCTCGCCGATGATCGCGAAGATGAAGTCGTTGTGGGCCTCGGGCAGGTACTCCCACTTCTCGCGTGACGCGCCGAGGCCGACCCCGGAGATGCCGCCCGAGCCGAGCGCCCACAGCCCGTGCAGGGGCTGGAGGCCGGCGCCGAGGGGGTCGGACTCCGTGAGGCCGAAGAACTGGCCGACCCGCGCGCGACGCGAGGCCGAGGACATGACGAGGAAGGCAGCGAGGCCCGCGCCGACGACGCCGACGAGCGCGAACCACCGCAGGCGCAGGCCGGCCACGTAGTAGGCGCCCGCCACGAGGATCACCATGATCGCCGCGGTGCCCATGTCGTGCCCCGCGAGGACGAGGGTGATCGCCGCGCCGGCCCCGATCACCCCGGGGATCGCGGCGTGCAGGAGATTGTCCATCACCTTGACCTTGCGGGCGAGGACGGCGCCGAGCCAGATCGCGAGGGCCAGCTTGAGGAACTCCGCGGGCTGGATGACCTGGCCGGTGCCGGGCAGGACGATCCAGTTGAGGTTGCCGCCCTGGCCGCGCGCGAAGCCGGTGAAGATGAGGGACTGCAGGGCCAGGCCGAGGACGAGCAGGACCCATGCGGACCTCCGGTAGAAGCCCGGCGGCACGAGGGCGGCGACGAACGCGCCCGCCACGCCGACCGCGAGGAAGAGCAGCTGGCCCACCCACTCCTGGTACGGCGAGCCGGTGTCCGAGATGGCGGTGACCGTCGACGCCGACAGGCGCATGACGGCCCCGACGGCGACGAGCAGCGCCGAGGAGGCCGCGATGAGGTAGAAGCTGAGCGCCGGGTTCTCCTCCCGGCGGGGCTGCGCGGGTGCCTGGGTGACGACGCGGCGGGAAGCGGTGGCGGTCATCTCTCCTCCTGCGTCGCGAGGGCGGCGACCGCGTCGGCGAACACGCGCCCGCGGTGGTCGTAGCTGCGGAACTGGTCCATGGAGGCGCTGGCGGGGGCCAGCAGCACGGTCTGCCCGGGCAGCGCCCGGGACGCGGCCAGCCCGACGGCGCGTTCCATCACCGTCTCATCGTCGTCCGGAACGACCTCGACGAGCGGGACGTCGGGTGCGTGTCGCCCCAGAGCGCTGAGCATCGGCTCGCGGTCGCGCCCGATGAGGACGACGTGCGCGAGCCGGTGGGCGTGCGCGGCGACGAGCTCGTCGAAGCGGGCGCCCTTGGCGAGCCCGCCGGCGATCCACACGACCGAGCGGTCGCCGTGGGCGGCGAGGGCGGCGTCGGCCGCGTGGGCGTTCGTGGCCTTGGAGTCGTCGACGAACCGGACCCCGCCGTGGGTCGCGACGTGGGTGGCCCGGTGGTCCTCGGCACGGTAGGCGCGCAGGGCGTCGCGGACGTGGTGGGGCTCGGCGCCCGCGGCGCGGGCGAGCGTCGCGGCGGCGAGGGCGTCGAGCACGAGGTGGTCGGGCACGTCCTCCGCGCCCGCCCCGGCACCGAGCAGGTGCGCGAGGTCGGCGACCTCGCCGAGCTCGGTCGCCGCCGTCCACCGGTCCGCGCCCACGCGCTCGGCGAGGACCCCCTCGACGACGCCGACCTGCGACACGGCGGGCGGCCCGAGCGTGAGGCCGACCGCGCGGGCACCCTCGGCGACGTCGGCCTCCTCGACCATCTCGCGCGTGACGGGGTCCGCCTCGGAGTAGACGCACAGCCCGGTGACGCCGCGGTACACGCGCGCCTTGTCGGCCCGGTAGGCCGCGAACGAGCCGTGCCAGTCGAGGTGGTCGGGCGCCACGTTGAGGCAGGTCGCGGCCAGCGGGGCGAGCGAGTGGGTCGAGTGCAGCTGGAAGCTCGACAGCTCGGCGGGCAGGACGTCCGGCCCCTCGCCGCCCGCGGTGACGATCTCGACCGGCGGGGTGCCGACGTTGCCGACCGCCGGCGCGTCGAGCCCGGCGGCGGCGAGGATCGCGGCGGTCATCGTCACGGTCGTCGTCTTGCCGTTCGTTCCGGTGACGGCGAGCCAGGGCGCGTACCGGCCGTCGCGGCGCGGGCGCTGGAGACGCCAGGCGAGCTCGATCTCGCTCCACACCGGGATCCCGGCGGCCGCCGCCCGGGTGAGCAGCGGCGAGGTGGCGGGGACGCCGGGCGAGACGACGAGGACGTCGGGCGCGAGGTCGAGCGTGGCCTCGGCGAGCTGCTCCGGGGTGGCGCCGGCGGCGAGCCGCGCGCCGGGGGCGTCGGACCGGGCCGCCTCGAGCGCCTCGTCTCGCGAGTCGGTGGCCACGAGCTCGCCCACGCGGCCGGCCAGCGCGCGCAGCGCGGCCCGGCCGGACGTGCCGAGGCCGACGACGCCGACCCTCGCCGAGGCGAGCTCGGCCGCCGACCGCTCGGCCCACGCCGCGCGGGCCTCGTCCGGGGGGACGGTCATGAGACCGCGACCCACTCACCGTAGAAGATCGCGAGGCCCGCGGCGGCGCACAGCAGCGCGACGAGCCAGAACCGCACGACGATCGTCACCTCGCCCCAGCCGGAGAGCTCGAAGTGGTGGTGCAGCGGGGCCATCTTGAACACCCGCTTGCCGGTGGCCTTGTAGACCCCGATCTGGATGACGTCGGAGATGACGACGGCGACGAACAGTCCGCCGATGACGACCCCGAGGAACTCGGTGCGGGTGAGGATCGTCATCCCGGCCAGGGCGCCGCCGAGGGCGAGGGAGCCCGTGTCCCCCATGAAGATCTTCGCGGGGTTGGTGTTCCACCACAGGAACCCGAGGCACGCGCCGACGATGCAGGCAGCGATGATCGTCAGGTCCCGCGGGTCGCGGATCTCGTAGCAGCCGGCGCCGGGCTCGGCGAGCACCTGGCAGGACTGGTTCGACTGCCAGAACGCGATGCCCGTGTACGCGGCGAAGACGATCGCGGACGTGCCCGTGGCCAGCCCGTCGAGGCCGTCGGTGAGGTTGACGGCGTTCGTCCAGGCCGTGATGAGGAAGTTCGCCCAGATGATGAAGAGCACGAGCCCGATGGCGGCACCCGCGAAGGCGAGGTCGAGGGGCAGGTCGCGGACCCACGAGATCGCCGTCGAGGCGGGCGTGCGGTTGTTCTCCGACGGGAACTGGAGGGCGAGCACGGCGAAGGAGATGCCGATGAACGCCTGCCCGATGATCTTCGCCCGCGCGTCGAGCCCGAGGGACCGGGCCCGGGAGATCTTGATGTAGTCGTCGAGGAACCCGATGACCCCCATGCCGACCATGAGGTAGAGCAGGAGCAGGCCCGACACGTGCGGAAGCCGCCCGGCCGAGAGGTTGGCGACCGCGTAGCCGATGACGGTGGCGGCGATGATGATGACGCCGCCCATCGTCGGCGTGCCGCGCTTGGTCTGGTGACTCGTCGGCCCGTCCTGGCGGATGAACTGGCCGTACTCGCGGCGCACGAGGAGCCGGATGAACGCGGGTGTGCCGAGCAGCGTGACGACGAGCGCCACGCCGGCACCTACGAGGACGGCTGTCATGGGCGCATCTTCTCGTCCCCGGGCGCGTCAGGCGCCGAGGCGAGGCCGTCGGTCGATGTGAGAAGGTCCGCGACCTCCCACACGCCGGACCCGCGCGAGCCCTTGAGCAGGACCGCGTCGCCGGGGTGGGCGACCTCCCGCACGCGCGCCGCGATGACCTCCGGGGTCGACCCGGTCAGGTCGTCCACCTGGATTCCCGCGTCGCGTGCGGCGGCCGCCAACGGCGCCGCCTCCTCGCCGACGACGACGACCGCCTCGATCCCCCGCGCGAGCAGGACCTCGGCGAGACCCGCGTGCTCGGCGGCGGACTCCTCGCCGAGCTCGAGCATGTGGCCGAGCACGGCGACCCGGCGCCGACCGGGCGCGATCGCCTCGAGCGTCGCGAGCCCGGCGCGCATCGAGTCGGGGTTGGCGTTGTACGAGTCGTCGAGGAGGAGGACGTCGCCGGCGAGCGTCGACACCGCGGTGCGGTGGGCGGAGCGCGGACCGGCCACGGCGAGGCGGGCGGCGAGGGCGTCGAGGTCCTCCCCCAGCGCGAGGCCGGCGGCGGTCGCGGCGAGCGCGTTGGCCACGTGGTGGGGACCGACGAGCGCGAGGCGCACCTGCGCGCTGCCCGACGGGGTGCGCACGGTGAAGCTCGCCCGTCCGGCGTCGTCGGCGCGCACGTCGGTCGCGGCGAGGTCGGCGGCCGGGTCGCCCGCGGCGGAGAACGTGAGGACGTCGCCGGGCGCGAGGGAGGCCATCGCGGCGACCCGGTGGTCGTCGGCGTTGAGGACGGCGGTGCCGGTGGGGACGAGGCCGGCCACGAGCTCGGACTTCGTGCGGGCGACGTTGTCGATCCCGCCGAAGTGGCCGAGGTGGGCGCGGCCGACGGCAAGCACGATCGCCACGTCGGGCGGCGCCACCGAGGTGAGGTACTCGAGGTTGCCGACGCGGTCGGCGCCCATCTCGAGGACGAGGGTCGTCGTCGCCTCGTCCGCGCGCAGCACGGTCAGCGGCAGGCCGACCTCGTTGTTGAGCGAGCCGGGCGGCGCGACGAGCGGGCCGCGGGGGGTGAGGAGGTCGACGAGGAGGTCCTTCGTCGTCGTCTTGCCGACCGAGCCGGTGACGGCGACGACGCCGGGGCGCTCACCTGCGGGCCGCACGGCCCCGCGCAGCTCGGCGAGCGAGTGGCGGGCGAGGTCGCCGAGGGCGGCGACGGTGTCCGGGACGACGACGAGGCGGGACGCGTCGACGCCGTCGGCGAGCGGGCGGGCCGGGTCCGTGACGAGGGCCCCGACACCGCCGGCGGCGAGCGCGGAGGCGACGTGCGCGTGCCCGTCGGTGCGCTCGCCGACGATGGCGACGAACAGGTCCCCGGGGCCGACCTCGCGGGAGTCCTGGAGGACGCCGCCGGTGACGAGGAGGTCTCCGACCTGCGAGGACGAGCCGGTGGCGCGGGCGACCGCGTCGAGTCCGATGGTGATCACGCCTCATCCTCCCCCGACGCGCGACGCGCGAGGGCCGCCCGGGCCTCCTCGCGGTCGTCGAGGTGGTGGGCGACGTCCCCGACCTCCTGGACCGTCTCGTGCCCGCGACCGGCGAGCAGGACCGTGTCCTCGGGCGCCGCGGCGAGGATCGCGTGGGCGATCGCGGTGCGCCGGTCGCCGACCTCGGTCACGGACGCGCCCTCGACCGCGTGGGCGCCGGCGAGGATCTCGGCGCGGATGGCGGCGGGGTCCTCGGAGTGCGGGTCGTCGTCGGTGACGACGACCTCGTCGGCGAGGCGGGCCGCGACGGCCCCCATGAGCGGGCGCTTGACGGCGTCGCGGTCCCCGGCGGATCCGGTCACGCACCACAGGCGTCCGCGGGTGGTCGGCCGCAGCTCGGTGAGCACGGTCTCGAGGGCCTCGGTGTTGTGGGCGAAGTCGACGACGACCCGGGGCGCCTCGGCGAGGACCTCCATCCGTCCGGGCACGGCGGGGCTCACGCCGCCGGCACCGGCGAGGGCCCGCTCGATCTCGGCCGGGTCGTGCCCCGCGCGCCAGACCATGCCGACGGCGAGCGCCGCGTTGGCCACGTTGAACGCGCCCGGCATGTCCGTGGAGGTCGCCACCCGGCCGTCCTCCCCCACCAGGGTGAGCTCGCCGGGAGCGCCGGACCGGACGCCCAGCTGCGCGTCGGCGTCGTGCCCGAGGCTCCACACGTCCCCGGGGCGGGCCTCCTCGGCAGACGCGGCCAGGCGCCGGCCCCACTCGTCGTCGACCGTGACGACCCCGGCGCGCGAGCGCTCGGGCGCGAACAGGCGGGCCTTCGCCGCGAAGTACTCCTCGACGGAGCCGTGCAGGTCGAGGTGGTCGGGCGTGAGGTGGGTGAAGCCGGCGACGTCGAACGTCACGCCGTCGACCCGGCCGAGCATGAGCGCGTGCGAGGAGACCTCCATGACGAGGTCGGTGACGCCCGCCTCGACCATGGCGGCGAGCACGGCGTGCAGCTCGTCGGCCTGCGGCGTGGTGAGCGCGGCGGGCACGGAGGTCCCGGCGATCCGGATCTCGACCGTGCCGATGAGGCCGGTCGTGCGCCCGAGCGCGGTGAGCACGTGGTCGACCATGAACGCCGTCGTCGTCTTGCCGTTCGTGCCGGTCAGTGCGTACGTGCGCAGCCGGTCCGCGGGGTTGCCCCAGGCCAGCGCGGCGAGCGGACCGACCACGGCGGCGACGTCGTCGACGACGAGGACCGGGACGCCCGGCTCCCCGTCGGCGCGCGCGAGGTCGGCGCCCGCGGCGTCCGTGAGGACCGCGGCCGCACTCCGTGCGACGGCGTCGGACGTGAACCGCGCGGCGTGGTGGCGGGCGCCGGGCCGGGCGACGAAGAGCTCTCCTCCGGTGACCCGCCGGTTGTCCGCGACGACCCCGGACACCGCCGTCCCGGGTTCCGGAGGCGCACCGACGAGGTGCGCGCCGGCAGCCCGCGCGAGGTCGGCGAGGTCGACGGGCGCGACGGCGGTCGGCCGCAGCGCGGGGGTCACTGCGGCCCCCACTCCACCCCGGGCTCGAGCGGCAGGTACGGAGCGGGCTCGGTCGACGGCGGGACGCCCAGGTGCGCCATCGTGAACTCGGCGACCTCGGCGAAGACGGGAGCGGCCACGCGCGAACCGTAGGACGCCCCGGCGGCGTTGTACATGACGACGCCGATCGCGACCTCGGGGGCCTCGGCCGGGATCGCGCCGATGAAGGTGCCGACGCGGCCCGTGAGCCCCCCGTTCTCGTCGGGGACCTGGGCGGTGCCGGTCTTCCCGGCCACGCGGTAGCCGTCGACGGCGGCGAGCTGGGCGGTGCCCTCCTCGGTCACGGCGCCCTCCATCATGGCGAGGGTGTCCGCGGCGCTCTCCTCGCTGACGACCCGCTGCCCGTCGAGCAGCGGGGTCGGCGTCATCGTGCCGTCGGTCTCCTCGACGGCCTCGACGATGTGCGGCTCCATGCGCACGCCGCCGTTGGCGATCGTGGCGGCGGTCGAGGTCGACTGCAGGACGGTGAGCGCGAGGCCCTGGCCGAACATCGAGGTGTAGTACTGCCGGTCGTCCCACTGCTCGTAGGGCGCGAGGATGCCGGAGGACTCGCCGGGCAGCTCGATGCCGGTGCGCTGGCCGAGGCCGAAGCGCTGGAGGTAGTCGTACCGGACGTCCGCGGGGACGGTGTCGCCGATCTGGACGAGGCCGGTGTTGTACGAGCGGGCGAGCACGCCGGCGGTCGTCAGGGTGATCGGGGCGTGGGAGTCGTTGTCGCGGAACTCCTGCCCGTTGGGCATCGTGATCGTGTCCGGGGTCAGCCACTCGTCGTCGACCTCGACACCGCCCGCGTCGAGCGCCGTGGCGAAGGTCGGGATCTTCCCGGTCGAGCCGGGCATGTACGGGGTGGTCACGGCGCGTGAGCCGCGGTCCTCGGCGGCCCACTCCTGGTAGTTGCCGGGGTCGACGGTGTTGTTGTCGCACAGCGCGAGGATCCGGCCCGTGCCGACCTCCTCGACGACGACGGCGCCCCAGGCGGCCGAGTGGCGCTCGACGGCCTCGTCGATGATCCGCTGGCACTCGTACTGGAGGTCGCGGTCGATCGTGGTCTGGACGTCGCGCCCCTGGACCGCGGGGACGTCCTCGCGGGTGGCGCCGGGGATGACCTGGCCGTCGCGGCCGATCTCGACCGTGGTCGAGCCGTCGGTGCCGGCGAGGACCTCCTCGTAGGACTGCTCGAGCCCGGCGAGGCCGGTGCCGTCGCGGCCGACGAACCCGGTGATGTTGCCGCCCGTGGTGCCGTTCGGGTAGAGCCGGTCGACCGTGGCCTCGGGCTCGATGCCGATGATCCCGAGCTCGCGGATCTGGCGCCACTGCGCGGGAGTGACGTCGCGGGCGATGTAGGCGAAGGTCGAGTCGCCGACCATGAGGGCGCCGAGCTCGGCGGGGTCGACGTCGAGGATCGGGGCCAGGCGCTCGGCGGCGGCCGAGATGCCCGTGCCGACGACCTCGCCGTCCTCGTCGCGCGCCTCGTAGCTCGTGATGAGCTGCTGGTTGACGCCGAGGTTGTAGGTCTGCACCGAGGTGGCCAGCACCTCACCGTTCGCGTCGAGGATCTCGCCGCGCTGCGCCTGGACGGCGTAGGTGCGGATGCGGTTGTCCCGCGCGTCGCTCGCGAGCTGCGGGCCCTCGAGGGCCTGGACCCAGATGAGCCGGCCGGCGACCACGAGGAGGATCGCGAGGAGGAGGACGAGGAGGATCCGCGTGCGTCGGATCCAGTCGCGCGGGGCGGTCGTCACCAGCGGCGAGCGTGGCATCAGTTCGTTCCCTCCTCGGTGGGTCCGCCGGTGATCTCACCGGACTCGAGCTCGATGAAGTAGGTGGTCTGCGGGCGGGTCATGCCGAGCTCCTGCGCGCGCTCGTCGAGGACCGAGGAGGCGCCGGCGGCGTCGATCTCGACCTCGAGCGCCGCGACCGACTCCTCGACGAGCGCGAGGTCCATCTGCCGGTCGTGGAGGGCGTAGGCGGCCTCAGCCATGCGGATGTTGAGCACGAGCACGGTGGCGAGGGCCGCGAGCAGGATGGCCGCGAGTAGCGCGACGAACGGCGCCCGCGAGCGCGCCGGGACCGGGCTGGGGACGACCGTGAGCCGGGATCGCTGCCGTCGGGTGGTGACCGGGGCCGGCGCGGCCGTCGTGCGGCGTGGCGCGCGGGCCGGCGCGGGAACGGGCTGGGCGCTCATCGGGTGCTCCTCGGGCGCGCTGCGGGGGCGCTGGTGGGTCGTGCGGCGGTCGGGCGGTCGGTGCTGGCCGTGCGGTTCGTGCGTACGTCGCGGTCCGTGCGGGCGGCGCGGGCCGTGCGAGCCGCGCGGTCCGTGCGTGCGTCGCGGTCGGTGCGGGCCAGGTGGTCGGGCGTCGGGCGCAGGCGCTCGGCGGCCCTCAGGCGGACGGCGCGGGAGCGGCTGTTGCCGGCGAGCTCGACCTCGTCCGCCTCCTCCGCCCCGCGGGTGAGCAGGCGGAGGTAGGGCTGGTGGGTCTCGGGGACCACCGGCAAGTCGGGCGGAGCGGAGGTGACGGCACCCCGGGCGAGCTCGGCCTTGACGAGGCGGTCCTCGAGCGACTGGTAGGACTCGACGACGATCCGGCCCCCGACGGCGAGCGCCTCGACGGCGCGCGGCAGGGCGTCGGCGAGGATGTCGAGCTCGCCGTTGACGGCGATGCGCAGCGCCTGGAAGGTCCGCTTGGCGGGGTTGCCGCCGGTGCGGCGACCGGCGGCGGGCATCGCGGTGTCGACGACGTCGACGAGGTCTGCGGTCGTGCGCAGCGGCGCGGTCTCCCGGCGGCGGACGATCTCGGCGGCGAGGCGGGGGGCGAACTTCTCCTCGCCGTAGGTGCGGAGGATCCGGCGCAGCTCGCGCTCGTCGAGCGTGGCGAGGAGGTCGGCCGCGGTCGGGCCGGTCGTGGCGTCCATCCGCATGTCGAGCGGGGCGTCGTGCGCGTAGGAGAAGCCGCGGTCCGTCTCGTCGAGCTGGAGCGAGGAGACGCCGAGGTCCATGAGGACGCCCGCGACCTCGCCGCCCGCGTGCTCGGCCACGACCTCGTCGATCTCGTCGTAGGTCGCGTGCACGCCCGTGAAGCGGTCCGCGTACGGGGCGAGCCGGGCGGTCGCCAGCGCGAGCGCCTCGGTGTCGCGGTCGATCCCGATCACCCGCAGGCCCGGGAAGCGCGCGAGCGCCCCCTCGCTGTGGCCACCGAGGCCGAGGGTGGCGTCGACGAGCACAGCGCCGGGGGCCTCGAGGGCCGGTGCGAGCAGGTCGAGGCAGCGCTCGAGCAGGACCGGGAGGTGGCGGTCCTGCGTGGGGCGGTCCTGGCTGTGCTCGGGAGTGGTGCTCATCGGTCCTCCTCTCGGGCGGTCGTGGGGTGTGCGGGGCGGGGATGACGGGCGGGTCGGCGGTGGTGCGTCGTGGTCGTTCGTCGTCGTGGATCCGGTCGGTCGTGCTCGTCGCGGGCGACGATCGGGCTCTGAGGCTGGCGGCACGACCTCGGGGTGCGATCCGGCTCGTACCGCCAGGACTCCCACCTCCGCTCCGGCGCCGGGGAAGTGCGCCGGGGGCGGGGGCACCGGCGCCGGGGAAGTGCGTCGGTGCGGTGGGAGACCTCGCGTGGCGAGCTCCGGTGTGCCGTGCAGCTGTGGAGTTGTCAGGGACGTGCGGTGATCGGGCGGGGACGTGCGGAGGTCGGCGGGTCAGAAGAGGCCCGGGACCACCTCCTCCGCCGTGTCCGCGAACGACTCCTCCTGGGCGGCGAGGTACTCGGCCCACGCGGTGGCGTCCCAGATCTCGATCCGGCTGCCCGCGCCGATGACGGCGGTCTCGCGCTCGAGGCCCGCGTAGCGGCGCAGGTTCGCCGGGATCGTCAGGCGGCCCTGCTTGTCCGGCACCTCGTCCGAGGCGCCGGAGAGGAACACGCGCAGGTAGTCGCGGGCCTGCTTGGAGGTCACCGGCGCCTGCCGGAGCCGCTCGTGCATGGACTCGAACTCCGCGGCGGGGAAGGCGAAGAGGCAGCGGTCCTGACCCCGGGTGAGGACGAGGCCGTCGGCGAGGTCGGCGCGGAACTTGGCCGGCAGGATCAGCCGGCCCTTGTCGTCCAGGCGCGGCTCGTAGGTACCGAGGAACATCGCGGCACCTCCCTCGCTCGTCGCCCTGCCGCTCCCGTGACCCCCACGTTACTCCACTTCACTCCACCGCGATAGCAGATCGGGCCGACATCGAGCGTGTGTCGCGCGATATCCCAGGTAATCACTGGTGGTGCGCGGTGGAGGGGATCGGGGCGGCCGGCGGGCACGGCGGGCCGACGCTGATCGGCTCGTCGAGGTCGGTGCGGTGAGCTCGTGGGCGCGGGGCTGTCTCGGGCGCGGCGTCGGTGCGGCGTCGGTGCGGCGCGAGTGTGGAACCGATGCCGCTCCGGCGCAGCTCCAACGACAGCAGATCGGCATGATTCCGCGGGTCCCGCCGGCTCACGCACGATCAGGTCGTGCACACGGCTCCGCGGCGTCGTCGGCGGGGAGCGGTGTGGGGGAACTCCCGGGGCGGGACGTGGAGGAGCTCCGGGGCGGGACGTGGAGGAGCTCCGGGGAGGGAAGTGGGGGAACCTCGGGGAGGGAAGTGGGGGAACCTCGGGGAGGGAAGAGGGGGCCTCGTCGGACGAGGCGGAGAGATCCCGGAGATCGAGGTGGAGCACCTTGGTGGAGCGACGTGGAGGGACCGGCGGACGGAGGCGGAGCACGCCTCGTGGAGCGACGTGGAGAGCCCCTCGTGGAGCAACCTGGAAAACCCGCCAGACACCCGGCCGGGCAAGACGACGGCCCCCGGTCCGCATCGCTGCGGGCCGGGGGCCGTTCTCTCAAGCGCTCAGATTGGGAGACGCCCGGTCGTCAGGACCGGGCGCCGGGGTGGGTCAGACGCCGCGTCCCTCGCCGCGCTGCTCCCACTTCTCCTGCTGACGCTCCATGAAGCTCTTGCTGGTCGCGGTCCGGCCGCCGGACGGGCCGGAACCGCCGGAGGACGGGCCTCCGCGTCCGCCCCTGCCGCCTCGCCCGCCGGGGCCGGCGCCGGGCGAACCCTGGCCGGTGCGGGCGGGGCGCGTCGACGGGGTCATCGCGAGGAGCACGCCGCCGACCATCGCGAGGAAACCGAGGACGCCGAGCCAGATCCAGCCGGTCGCGACGCCGCCGACGAGGCCGCCGATGCCCACGACCGCGACGAGCGCGCCGAGGGCGACCTTGCGCAGGTCGGGACCGGAGGTGTCGCCGAGCGTCTCCGCCAGGCGCGGATCGTCGGCGTGCAGCTGCGCTTCCATCTGGGCGAGCATGCGCTGCTCGTAGTCGGAGAGTGGCATCCTGCCCCCTTCCTCAGCACCGGTCGGACCTCGGCTCGCGTCCGGACGGAGCGCGACTCCCCCTCAGGATAGGTCCTGGCGGGCTCCCTCGTCACGCCGGGGGACGCCGTCATGACCGGGGTCATCTCCCCCACCCTCCCGGGCACGCCCCGACCGGCGACCGAGCAGCGCCGCCGGGGCGAGCGCGGACCGGCCGAACCGCTCCCGCACGGCGTCGAGCGCCTCCTCGGCGAGCGCCGCGCCGGGATCGTCGTCGAGGGCGAGCTGAAGGCCGTGACCTGCGGGTTCGAGGGCCTCCAGGCGCACGCCGAGCAGTCGCAGCCCGTCCCGGGGGAGGTCGACCGCGCCGAGCAGGGCGCGCGCGGCCGCCACGACGTCCCGGGCGAGCGAGGTCGCGGCGGGCAGGCTGCGCGACCGGGTGATGGTCGTGAAGTCGGGGAACCGGACCTTGATGCTCACCGTGCGCGCGAGCAGCCCGGCAGCCCTCAGCCTCGCCGCGGCCGCGTGGGACTGCTCGAGCAGCACCCGGTCGAGCGCCCCCCGGTCCGCCACCGGGTCGAAGAACGTGTGCTCGGACCCGATCGACTTCTCCGCCGCCCGCTCCGAGCGGACCTCCCGTGCGTCCACGCCCATCGCGAGGGCGTGCAGGCGCGTCCCGGCCGCGCGCCCGAGCGCCCGCTCGAGGTCGACGGTCCGCGCGGCGGCGACGTCACCGACCGTCTCCCAGCCGTGCCGGCGCAGCACCTCGGCCGACTTCTCCCCCACGCCCCACAGCGCCCCCACGGGAAGCGGATGGAGGAAGTCGAGCGTGGCGGCGGCGGGGACGAGCAGCAGCCCGTCCGGCTTGGCCGCGCCCGAGGCGATCTTGGCCACGTGCTTGGTGCTCGCGATGCCCACGGACGCCGCGAGCCCCGTCTCCTCCCGCACCCGCGCGCGGACGTGCGCGCCGATCGTCAGCGGCGGACCGAGCCGGCGCACGGCCCCGCGCACGTCGAGGAAGGCCTCGTCCACGCTCAGCTGCTCGACCCGGTCGGTGACCGTGCCGAGCACCTCCATGACGACGCGGGAGATCTCCCGGTAGCGCCCGTGCCTGCCCGGCACGACCACGGCCTGCGGGCACAGCGCCCGCGCCTGCGCGACCGGCATGGCCGAGCGCACGCCGTACGCGCGGGCCTCGTAGGTCGCCGCCGACACCACGCCGCGCTCCGGCCCGCCCACGATGACCGGGCGCCCGGCGAGCTCGGGGTTGTCGAGGACCTCGACGGCGGCGAAGAACGCGTCCATGTCGACGTGCAGGAGGAACGTCCCCGAGTCGTCGGTCCCGAACGGCGTGGGTCCGCGCCTCGGGGTCCCGCTCGCGCGGACGGGCTTGCGGCTCACAGCCCGACGCTAGCGCGCAGGTCCGACACCGCGGGCTAGCGTGACCCTGTGACTCCGCGACGCCGGTCCGACCTGGACCGCTGGCCCGAGCACCCGGTGCCCACCTCGTTCTCCGTGGCCGAGGTCGTGCCCGAGCCGGGCGCGCCGCACCGGGTCATGCTCCTCCTGGGCGGCTCGGAGTCCTCGTTCCTCGACCTCGGGGCCCCCGCCTACCTCGAGTTCGAGTACATGCAGCACGTGCGGGCCGTCGTCGACGCCGCCCTCGGCCCGCCGGGTACCACCCCGCCCGACGACGCCACCCGCGATCCCCGCACGGCCCGGTTCGTCCACCTCGGCGGGGCGGCCTGCGCACTGCCGCGGGCGCTGCTCGCCGACCGTCCGCACTCGCGGCACCTCGTCGTCGAGCTCGACACGGAGCTCGCGCGCCTCGTGCGGGCCTGGTTCGACCTGCCGCGCGCGCCCGCCCTGCGGATCCGCAACGCGGAGGCGCGCGAGTCGGTCGAGCACCTCCACCCGGGCTCGGTCGACGTCCTCGTCCGGGACGTCTTCGTCGACGCCGAGGTGCCCGAGCACGTGCGGACCGTGCAGTTCGTCCGGGCCGCGGGGGAGGCGCTGGCGCCCGGCGGCATCTACGTCCTCAACCTCACCGACTCCCCCGGCCTGCGCCGCGTGCGCGAGGAGGCGGCCGCCCTGACGTCGGTCTTCGGCGAGGTGCTCGGCGTCGTCGACCCCGCGGTGTGGAAGGGGCGGCGGTACGGCAACGTCGTGCTCGTCGCGTCGCACCACCGTCTCGACGCCGCGGCGGTCGACCGGGGCCTGCGCCGCCTGCCGTTCCCGGCGATCGTCGTCGGCGGGGCCGAGCTCGCCCACATGGGGGCGGGCACCGCGGCGCCGCTCGACCCGCCGGCCATCGCCTGAACGGACACGTGGCTGCGGCTGCGGCTGCGGGAGGGCGGTACGCCGCCGGGCGGGTCCGTCGTCGTCGGGCGGGTCCGTCGTCGTCGGGCGTGGGTCGTGCCGCCGGCCGGGCACCCGTGCCCGGACATGGCGACGGGGCCCGCACCATGAAGGTGCGGGCCCCGCGAAGACTTAGGGTCGAACGCTCAGATCAGAGCGGGACGACGTTCTCCGCCTGCGGGCCCTTCGGGCCCTGGGTGATCTCGAACTCGACGCGCTGGGCGTCCTCGAGCGACTTGTAGCCGTCCGACTGGATGGCCGAGAAGTGAACGAAGACGTCAGGCGCGTTGCCACCGTCCTGCTCGATGAAGCCGTAGCCCTTCTCGGAGTTGAACCACTTGACGGTTCCCTGTGCCATGTAACTGATGTCCTTCCGGGACGTCGGGGCCCGACCCTGTGCCGGTCCCCACTTGCCGCACTGAATTCGTCCCACGTCCTTGCCGGAACCATGCCTCCCGCCGAACGGGCCGGCGGGCGACACAACAGGGAAACGCAGATGCAACACGGTAAGCATGCCACGTCCGGGCGCCCCGTGCGCGCTTCTCGTGGGGAGAACCACCCGGGCCGTCCCCTGGACGTGCCGGATCTCAGCTCCGGGGAGGACGCGCCTCGGATCCCGGGCCGAGCCGGCGCACCGCGAGAGCAAGCCCCACGAGCCCGACGACGACCACCACCACCTGCGACGCCATCGCGATCCGGAAGGCGCCCGGCCCCGGTGACGACCCGCCGACGGCGTCGAGCACGAGCCCGATGACGAGCACCGCGAGCAGCGAGGCGATGAAGCCGCCCGTATTCGCCAGGCCGGTGGCGGTGCCCAGCCGGGACCGCGGGACGTGCGACCGCACGACGTCGAAGGACACGTTGCTCACCGCGCCGCCGCAGCTAAGGATCATCATCAGCACGACGAGCAGCCACGCGGGCACCGGCGGCGGGAGCAGGAGCACGACGGTCCAGCTCGTCACCGCGAGCGCGCAGCCCGTGAGGATGATCCGGAAGCGGCGGTGCGGGAAGCGACCGGACAGGGCGCCGACGGCAGGGGCGGCGAACACCATCATCACGACCCCGAGCACGAGCACGGTCGACGCCGTGGCGGCGCTGTGCCCGTTGCCCGCGCGCATGTAGGGCACGCCCCACATGAGCGCGAACGTCGTGACGAAGAACATCGTCGACCAGTGCGCGAACAGACCCGCCCACACGCCGGGCTCGCGCACGAGCGCCGCGAGGGTGGCACCCGTGCTCTCCCGCTGCGCGCCCCGTGGCGCGGTGGCAGGGGGTGATGCGGCGTCGGGGGGTGGCGCGGTCTCGGGTGCGGCCGCGGCGCCCGGGGCCGGCTCGGCGTCCGGCGCGGATCCGGTGCCCGGTGCGGATCCAGGGTCCGGCGCCGGACGGTCGCGCACGACGACGAGCACGGCGATCGCCACGAGCACGCCCGTCGCCGCGAGCGAGAGATAGGCGGCCGTCCATCCCCGCACCGACAGCACGGCGTAGAAGGGGACGGCCGAGAGGACCTGGCCGAGCTGCCCGAGCGCGCCGGTCGACTGGTTGACGATCGGGACGTGCCGCAGCGGGAACCACTCCGGCACGAGGCGCAGCACCGAGATGAAGGCGGTCGCGTCGCCGAGCCCGACCGCCACGCGGGCGGCCAGCGTGAGCGGCAGCGAGGTCGACAGCGCCATCACCGTCTGGGCGGCGGCCAGCAGCAGCGCGCCGGCGACGAGCACCCGGCGCGAGCCCCAGCGGTCGATCGCGAGGCCCACGGGGATCTGCGCGGCGGCGTACGTGCCGAGCTGGATGACGACGAAGGTCGAGAGGATCGCCGGACCGACCTCGAACCGCTCGAGCGCGGCGAGCGAGGCGACGCCGAACGAGCTGCGGCCCGCGATGGCCAGGACGTAGCACAGCACGGCGACGCCCCACACCGCGAAGGCGGTGCGGGGCGATGCGGGAGGGGTCAGGCGGGCCATGGCCCGCCTCTCCTCCGCGGCGCTGCGGGTCCTCCGGGGCGGCTCACGCCTCCTCGGACGGATCGGCGTCGGGCGCGTCGTCGTCGGGGCGCTCGTCGTCGGGTCGGTCGTCGGCGGGTCGGTCGTCGGCGAGGTGCTCGCCGTCGTGCCCGTCGTCGGACCGGCCGTCGTCGGACCGGTCGTCGGCGAGGTCCCCACCGTCGTGCCCGTCGCCGCTCCGCTCGCCGTCGGACGTGCCATCCGGACCGCGCTCGGGGCCGCCGATCTCCGGGAGGCCCTCGTCGCGCCAGCCCTCGATCGGGGGCGCGCTCGCGAGGAACGCCTCGAGCTCGGCGCCGATCTCGTCGGCCGTGGGCAGCTCCGCGGCGGGCGCGTCGTCGCTCGTGCGCGCGACCGGGCTGCGGTCGTACCGCTCCTCGAGCGCGCGCACGACCTGCGCGATCTCGGGGTTCGCCTCGACCTGGGAGTCGATCTGGGCGAGCACCTGGGCGGTGAGCGACTCGAGGTCGCCGACCGGCAGGGAGACTCCGCTGGCCGTGGACAGCGTCCGGATGAGGGACGCCGACGCCACGGGGTACTCCGAGCCCGAGAGGTAGTGCGGGACGTGCACGGCCAGGCCGAGGACGTTCATCCCCTGCTCGGACAGGCGCAGGTCGAGGAGGGCCTCGGCGCTGCCGGGCGCCTGGAACTCGCCGACGAAGAGGTTCGGTCCCGGCTCGAGGCGCCCCCCGGCGTCGCGGTCCGTGCCGTGCGTCGTGATGGCCGCCGGGCGCGTGTGCGGGACGCCGGCCGGGACGCCCTGGAGCCCGACGACGAGCTCGACCCCGTGCTCGCGGACGATGGTCGACACCGCGCGGGCGAAGCCCTCCCAGGCGTGGTCCGGCTCGTGACCATGGAGGACCAGAAGTGCCCGCCCCTCGTGGTCGCGCACGGCGTCGACGGCGAGGACCGGCTCGTCGTAGTCCACCCACCGGCCGTCGGCGAAGGTCATCGCCGGGCGGCGCGAGCGCAGGTCGAGGAGCTGCTCCGTGTCGAAGGTCGCCACCCGCTGGACGGGCATGCTCGACAGGAGCTGGCGCACGGCGAGCTCGCCCGCGCTGCCCGCGTCCATCGCGCCCTGCAGGGCGTGCACGAGCACGGGCACGTCGCCGATCTGGTCGGCGGCCGGGCCGCTGGTGTAGAGGGTCTCGTCGTTCATGGCGCCACCATCCTTCCGCTGGTCTCTGACCGGCTCAACGCGGTCCCATCCTGCGGCATTCCCGCCGTGTGGCGCGGGACGCGCCACACCGCACGCCGGTCCGCCGTGGACGAACAGAGGGTGCGCGCACCCGCGTGGATGCACCAGAATGGACGGCCGCGCGCGCCGACCCCGGGGCCGCGACCTGGAGGTGGTCCGATGGCGTTGCACGACGCGCGCGAGCGCGAGCCCGCGACCGGCGGCGACGAGCTCCCCCGCGAGCAGGCCCGGGTGGACACCGTGTACGCGCGACTCGACGAGCTGCGCGCCCAGTACCGCGCCCGGCTCGCCGACGTGCGCCGCGGCGGGTCGGTGGGCACGCACCAGATGCGCTCGGAGCGCGACGCGTTCGCCGCCCACTACTCCGAGGCCGTCGCCCGGCTCGACCAGGTCGAGGAACGGCTCGTCTTCGGTCGGCTCGACCTGCGGGAGGGGCCGCCGCGCTACGTGGGCCGGATCGGCATCCAGGACGCGTCGCGCACCCAGCTGCTCCTCGACTGGCGCGCCCCGTCGGCCCGGCCCTTCTACCAGGCCACCGCCGTGCGGCCCGACGGCGCCGTGCGACGCCGCCACCTGCTCACCCGGCGCCGGCGCGTCATCGGGGTCGAGGACGAGCTGCTCGACGCGGACAACCTGCCCGAGGACCTGCGCCTCGAGCTGCGCGGCGAGGGCGCCCTGTTCGCGGCGATGAACGCGGCCCGCACGGGACGGATGAGCGACATCGTCGCCACGATCCAGGCCGAGCAGGACGCCGTCATCCGCTCCGAGCTCGACGGCGTGCACGTGGTCCAGGGCGGCCCCGGCACGGGCAAGACCGCCGTCGCGCTCCACCGGATCGCCTACCTGCTCTACGCCCACCGGGAGCGGCTCGCGCGGTCCGGCGTGCTCCTCGTCGGCCCCTCCGACGTCTTCCTCACCTACGTCGAGAAGGTCCTGCCCTCGCTCGGAGAGACCGACGTCGTCGCGACGACGATCGCCGACCTGCTGCCCGGCGTCCGTGCGCGCGGGACGGAGAGCCCGATCGCCGCGCGGATCAAGGGCCGCACCCTGATGGCGGAGGCGATGGGCCGCCTCGTCCGACACTTCCAACGGGTGCCGGACGGGCCGAAGGTGCTCGACGTCGAGGGATCGACGATCCGCCTCGAGCCCGCCGACGTCCGCGCCGCGATCGGCCGGGCCCGGCGCGCCCACCGCACGCACAACGCCGGCCGCGAGACGTTCGTCCGCTCGCTGCTCCCCGTGCTCACCGACCGCTACGCCGCCGCGCGCGGCATCGACGACCCGGAGGAGCGCTCCGCCCTCATGGAGGACGTGCGCTCGGCGCGCGACGTCCGGGTCGCCCTCAACCTCGCGTGGATGCCGCGCACCCCCACCGATCTGCTCGACAAGCTGCTCTCCTCCCCCGCCCTGATCGAGGCGTGCCTTCCCGACCTCGACGACGACGAGCGCGCCGCCCTGCTGCGCCCCCGCGGCTCCGCGCCGACCGAGGCGGACGTGCCGCTGCTCGACGAGCTCGCCGAGCTGCTCGGCCCCCACGAGGAGGCGGAGGACCGGGCCGCCCGGGCCCGCGCGACGGCCGAGCGCGCGCAGGCGGTCGAGCTCGCGCGGGAGGCGATCGAGTCGCAGGACCTCGGCGACGGGATCGTCAGCGCCGAGATGCTCGCCGACCGGTTCACCGCCGGCGGCCCGTCGCTGACGACCGCCGAGCGGGCGGCCGCGGACCGGACGTGGACCTACGGGCACGTCGTGGTCGACGAGGCCCAGGAGCTGAGCCCAATGGCGTGGCGGATGCTCGCCCGGCGCGTGCCGGTGCGGTCGATGACCGTGGTCGGCGACCTCGACCAGCGCCGCGGCGTCGAGCGCCCGCGCAGCTGGGCGGACCTCCTCGGCCCGGCGGCCGGTCACGCCCTGCGCGAGTCCGTCCTCACCGTCTCCTACCGCACGCCGGCCACCGTGCTCGAGGCCGCCACGGAGATGCTCGCGCGCGCCGGGACCCCGCCCGTGCACCCGGTGACCGCGGCGCGGGACCTCCCGGACGCGCTGGTCGTCCGCCCCGTGGCGGCCGACGGCCTCGTCGCCGGGGCGCTCGACGCCGCGGAGCGCGAGCTCGGCGCGCTGGCGGGCGAGGAGGACGGCGCCGGCCGGGTGGCCGTCGTCGCGCCGTCGGGTCTGCTGGGCGAGCTCCGCTCCGCCGCGCTCGACCGGCCGGCGACGGCCGAGGCGCTCGAGGGACCGGACCTCCTCGGGGCGCGGCTCGTGCTCACCGACGCGGCGGGGTCCAAGGGGCTGGAGTTCGACGTCGTCGTGCTCGTGGAGCCGGCCGCCCTGACGGGCGACGGCACGGGAGACCTCTATGTCGCGATGACCCGGCCGACCCGGCGGCTCGTCGTCGTCCACCACGAGGCGCTGCCGGCGGGCGTCGCCTCCGCCGGCTGACCTCGGTTCCTACCAGCCGCGGAGCTCGCTCCGGTCGACGAGGTCCTTGGCCGCCTTGAGACCGAGCCCGGTGCGGGTCCGCACGTCCTTGATCGCCTGGATCTTCTTCCCCTGCTGCACGAGCATCTGCTCGGACGCCGTCAGCTCGAGCGCCGTCGAGGGGCTGATGTCGGCGGGCCGGATACCGGCCCTCTCGCAGAGCCGGCGGATGATCTCGTCCTGGGCGGCGACGCGCGCCTCGAGCTGGTCGATGCGGGCGGTCAGTGCGGCGCTCGATCCGAACATGCCCGCATGCTCCCACGGCGGCACCTCACCCTCGGCCCCGACCGAGCGGTGGAACGGGTTTGCCGAGCGCGGACGCCGGGGCGACCATGTCCCGGTGACTCGAGCCCTCCTCCTGGAAAACCCGCACTCCAACGCCGACCCCGTGCTCAGCGGTGCCGGCCTCGACATCGTCCGGCACCCGCACGCGATGTCGGAGGACGAGCTGGACGAGGCGCTCGACGGTATCGAGATCCTCGGCATCCGGTCGCAGACGCAGGTCACCGGCCGCGTGCTCGCCAACCACCCGCAGCTCCTCGCCGTCGGCGCGTTCAGCATCGGGACCAACCAGATCGACACGCGCGCCGCGACCCGGCACGGCATCGCCGTGTTCAACGCGCCGTTCTCCAACACGCGCTCCGTGGTCGAGCTCGCCGTCGCCGAGATCATCGCCCTCACGCGGCGCCTGACCGAGCGCGACAAGTCGCTGCACGACGGCGTCTGGGCGAAGTCCGCCGCCGGCTCCCACGAGGTGCGGGGCCGCACGCTCGGCATCGTCGGCTACGGGAACATCGGGTCGCAGCTCTCCGTCATCGCCGAGGCGCTCGGCATGCACGTGATCTTCTACGACACGTCCGAGAAGCTCGCGCTCGGCAACGCCCGCGGCACGGGTTCGCTCGAGGAGCTCCTCGCCGAGGCCGACGTCGTCACGCTGCACGTGGACGGCCGCGAGGGAAACGCCGGGATGTTCGGCGCCGCGCAGTTCGCGGCGATGAAGCAGGGCGCGGCGTTCCTCAACCTCTCGCGCGGCTTCCTCGTGGACTACGCCGCCCTGCGCGAGCACATCCTCGACGGCTCCATCACCGGTGCGGCGGTCGACGTCTTCCCGGACGAGCCGAAGAGCAACGGCGCAGACTTCAGCTCCGAGCTGCGCGGGCTGCCCAACGTCATCCTCACCCCGCACGTCGGCGGGTCGACCGAGGAGGCGCAGGAGAACATCGGCCACTTCGTCTCGAACAAGCTCGCCTCGTACTACCGGCTCGGGACCACGGACCTCTCGGTCAACCTGCCCCGCCTCACGCTCGAGACGACCGGCGCCACCCGGCACCGGCTCGCCTACGTGCACCGGAACACGCCCGGCGTCCTCGCGCTCGTCAACCAGACCTTCGCGGAGGCCGGGGCGAACATCGAGGGGCAGATCCTCGGGACCTCCGGCGAGACCGGCTACGTCATCACCGACATCTCCTCCGAGATCCCGGTGGCGGCGCTGTCCGCGATGCAGTCGATGGAGGATACGATCCGCCTCCGGGTGCTCTCGCGGCCCGGCGTCTGACCGCGCCGCTCCCGGGGTGGCCAAGCGTCGTGAGTGCGCCGCTCCCGGGGTGGCCAAGCGTCGTGAGTGCGCCGCTCCCGGGGTGGCTCGATCGCTGACGGCCCGGTAGCTCACGGGCCGAGGAGGCACCGCTGTCTGCGCCGAGCCGCCGGTGACGTCGGCTTCCCCTCCGACGTCACCGACGGCGGTCGGCGCCGACGTCGGCGGGCCGCGCTCGACCACCGTGGTGCGGGTCATCGGGGGCCCGGCTCGTCGCCGGTGCACCAGAGCCTAGCGGCTCCGCGGGGCTCGCGTGAACGTCGTTGTGGATGGCACCCGTTCATGCGCTGTCAGCTGCTGCGAGCGGCCCGTTCAGTCCTCGCGACCGGATACGGCCGCCTCGCCCGAGCTGTCAGCCGCGCCGTCGCTTGAGTCCGACGCCGCGGGGTCACCCTCGTCCTCGCCCCCGGCGCCGGCCGCCGCGGCACCGACCCCCGCCGCACGGTCCGCGCGCAGGGCCGCGATCGCGGCCTCGAAGTCCTCGAGCGAGTCGTAGGCGGAGTAGACCGAGGCGAAGCGCAGGTAGGCCACCTCGTCGAGGGAGCGCAGCGGCGCGAGGATCGCCGTGCCGACGTCGTGGGCGTCGACCTGGGCGGCGCCGGACGCACGGACCGTCTCCTCGACCTGCTGGGCGAGACGCGCGAGGTCGTCGTCGGAGACCGGCCGGCCCTGGCTCGCCTTCCGCAGCCCGCCGACCACCTTGTCGCGGCTGAACGGCTCGACGACGCCGGACCGCTTGACCACCTGCAACGACGACGTCTCCAGGGTGCTGAACCGCCGGTTGCAGTCCGGGCACAGTCGACGGCGCCGGATCGACGTGCCGTCGTCGGAGGTGCGCGAGTCGATCACCCGGGAGTCCGGGAAGCGGCAGAAGGGGCAGTGCATCGGGCCATCATTCCAGTCCGCCACGCCCCGGCGCGCGGAGGGCACCACGCGGCAGACCTGCGGTCGCTCCGCACCGGCGGACGCGGGCCGGCGCACGTGCCGCTGCCGGCGCCGCAACGCCGCGCTCAGCGCGGCAGCTGCAGCGTCTGCCCGGCGGCGACCGACTCGCCCTGGAGCCCGTTGAGCTCGGCGATCTGCGCGACGACGTCCCGGACGTCCTCGCCCGGGGCGGCGGCCGCGGAGGCGACCGCCCACAACGACTCGCCGGGGGCCACGACGACCGTGGCGCCGGACGCCTCGACGCCCGGCGCGGCGATCGCGCCGATGCCGGCGCCCAGGCCGACGACGACGAGCAGCGCCGCGCCGAGAACGAGCGCCCGCAGGGCGAGCACGCCGCGAGCGGTGAGCCGCAGCGGCGCCGCGGCTGTGGTCCGGAGGGAGTCCCCCCGCACGGCCGGGGCGGCGACCGACGGACGTGCGGAGGGACGGCTGGGGGCGGCGACGGGCGCCGCGGGGCGGGCGTGCGGCACGGCGGCCGGGCCCGGGACGAGCGCGGTCGGCGCGGACCGGTGCTCCGGCGCGCCGAGCGGCGGCTGCGGCACGAACTCCGGGCCGACGAGCTGGAGCCGCGGCCGGGTGCGGCGCGGGACGACGGGGACCGCCTCCAGGGGAAGTGCGCTCATCTCAACTCTCCTCGAACGTGCGTTCGTCGAACAACTGTTCGCCAGAGTAGAGCATCCGTGACGGGAAGTCGACACTCCGATCGAACACCTGTTTGAGATGTGCCCGACACCGGCCTACCCTTGGCGTCGTCCGCAGTTCATCGCAGACCACCGACATCGACGCTCCGGCACCGACCGGACGAGGACCTGGAGGCCCGTCATGGGCGAGAACGCCGCACCCGCACCACCCGCGCTGACCGTGCGCCAGCGGGAGGTCCTCGACTGCCTGCGCACGGCGGTCGCCGAGCGCGGCTACCCGCCGTCGCTGCGGGAGATCGGCATCGCCGTGGGGCTCGGCTCGCCGTCGTCGGTCAAGCACCAGCTCGACACGCTCGAGCGCAAGGGCTACATCCGCCGCGACCCCAAGCGCCCGCGCGCGATCGAGATCGTCGAGCTCGAGCCGGCCGTCACGGACCCGGGTGCACCGGACCGCGACGCGGAGCCCGGCCCGGCGGAGGACGACCACCCCGTGCTCACGCTGCACGACGGCGAGGGGCTCGGCGGCGAGGCACCCGCCTACGTGCCGCTCGTCGGCCGGATCGCGGCCGGCGGACCGATCCTCGCCGAGCAGGAGATCACGGCCTCGCTCCCGCTCCCCCGCGAGCTCGTGGGCTCGGGCGAGCTGTTCATGCTCGACGTCGTCGGCGACTCGATGATCGAGGCGGCGATCTGCGACGGCGACCGGGTGGTGGTGCGGCGGCAGAACGTGGCGGAGAACGGGGAGATCGTGGCGGCGATGCTCGACGGCGAGGCGACGGTCAAGGCGCTCTCCCGCCGGGACGGCCACGTGTGGCTGCTGCCGCGGAACTCGAGCTACGCCCCGATCCCGGCGGACGAGTCGACGATCCTCGGCAAGGTCGTCGCGGTCCTGCGCGCCCTCTGAGGCGGCGCCCCCGGCGGCGGTCGACGCCCGGACGGCGTGGTCCGGGCGTCGTCCGCCTCAACGCGCGTGAATGGCGTCTGCGCCCGTGATCCGCCTCAGCGTCCGTGATCCGCGCCGGCGCCCGTGATCCGCGTCAGAACCCGAACTGCGCGGCCACCGAGCGGATCGACGCCGCCGAGGCCAGCAGCGCCTCCTGCTCCGCCTCCGAGGCGGGCAGCATGAGGGTCCGGGCGGCGCCGTCGCGACCGATGACCGTCGGCATCGACATCGTCACCGGCCCGCTCCCGTAGACGTCGGGCAGCATGCGCGAGACCGACAGCACGCGGTCCTCGTCGCGCAGGAGAGCCTCGACGATGCGCGCGGTCGACAGGCCGATCGCGTAGTTCGTCGCCCCCTTGCCCCGGATGATCGTGTCGGCGGCGTGGACGACCTCGTGGCGGATCCGCTCGCGGTCGGCCGCGTCGAGGTTGCTGGTCCCGGTGGCGGCGGGCCAGTCCTCGACCGGGATCCCGCCGATGGTCGCCGAGCTCCACATCGGCACCTCGGAGTCGCCGTGCTCGCCCGCGATGTAGCCGTGCACCGACTGGACGGCGACGCCGGCGCGTCGGGCCACGAGGTAGCGCATCCGCGAGGTGTCGAGCACGGTGCCGGAGCCGAAGAACTGGGTGGGCGGGAGGCCCGAGATCGCGAGGCCGGCCTGGGTGACGACGTCGACCGGGTTGGCCACCATGAGGTGGATCGCGTGCGGTGCCACCTCGACGAGCTGCGGCACGAGGGTGCGCATGATGTCGATCGTCGCGCCGGCGAGGTCGAGGCGGGACTGGCCGGGCTTCTGCTTGGCGCCGGCGGTGATGACGACGACGTCGGCGTCCGCGCACACGGAGATGTCGTTCCCGCCGCCGACGCTGTTCATCGGGGTGAACGAGATGCCGTGGGCGAGGTCGAGGACCTCGGCGTTGACCTTGTCCGCGTTGATGTCGTAGAGCACGACCTCGCGGGCGGAGCCCCGCAGGAGCATGGCGTAGGCGATCGCGGAACCCACGGCACCCGCACCGACGACGGCGACGCGCGTGGCCCGTCGCGGCTGGTCCGCGGCGCGGCGCGGCGGCGGCGCCGTGACCTGGGGATCCGCGGCGTGTGCGCCGTCGGTGTGCCCGTGCCCCGCGTGGGGGTCGACGGTGTCGGCGGGCCGTGCGGCCTCGGGGACGTCGCGGTGCTCGGTCACGGATCCTCCTGGGCGGGGCTGCTTGCGCGGGTGCGGTCACCAGGCTACGTGGCGCGCCCGCCGAGGACCACGGACGTCCGGCCCGGGCTGCTCCCCCGCGGCCGGCCGGCACCGCGGCGGCGACCGTTCCCGGCTACTCCCCCCGCGATCGGCCGTCGCCGCACCGGCGACCATGGCCGGCGACTCCCCCACCGCCGGCGGGAGCTGCGCCGACGACCGTTCCCGGCTACTCCGCCGCGGCGAGCCGGCGCAGCGCCGCGCGCGCGACCTCGCCGTCCCGGGTCGGCCACATCGGCGGCAGGGACGCCCGCAGGTACCCGCCGTAGCGGGCGGTGACGAGGCGCGGGTCGAGGACGGCGACGACGCCCCGGTCGGTCGTCGACCGGATGAGCCGCCCGACCCCCTGGGCCAGCAGCAGGGCGGCGTGGGTGGCGGAGACCGCCATGAAGCCGCTCGTGCCCCGGGACTGGGCCACCTCGGACCTCGCCTGCGCGACCGGGTCGTCGGGCCGCGGGAACGGGATGCGGTCGATGACGACGAGCCGGTTGGCGCGGCCCGGCACGTCGACGCCCTGCCACAACGAGATGGTCCCGAACAGGCAGGCATCGTCGTCGTCGGCGAAGGCCCCCACGAGCGCGGGCAGGGAGTCGTCGCCCTGGCAGAGCACGCGCAGCCCCGTGCGGTCGCGGACGACCTCGGCCGCCTCCTCGGCGGCCCGCCGGGAGGAGAACAGGCCGAGCGCGCCCCCGCCGGAGGCCTCGACCAGGTCGACGAGCTCGGTCCGCGCGGCCTCGGCCGTGCCGTCGCGGCCGGGGGCGGGCAGGTGGGCCGGCGTGTAGAGGATCGCCTGGGTCCCGTAGGAGAACGGGGACCCGACGTCGGCGCCCTGCCACTGGGCCCCCCGCGAGAGACCGAGCTGGACGGCGAGGGGCGCCAGCTCGCCGCCGAGGGTGAGGGTGGCCGAGGTCGCGACGACGGCCCGGTCGGCCCACAGGTGGGTGGCCGCGCGGTCCGCGACCTCGACCGGGGCGAGCTGGAGGCGCGGCGGGTCGAGGTCCTCACGCCCCCGGTCGCACCACATGACGTCGGCGCGCGCCGCCACTCCCCCGGACACGAGCCGCTCACAGACCTCCGCGAGGACGACGGCGGCCGAGCGGGCAGCGACGCGCCCGCCCGCCTTGTCGGGCGAGCCGGCCTCTCCCGCGAGCGAGCGGGCGGCCTCGGTGGCGGCGGAGCCGACGAGCGAGATCACCCCGCCGAGCAGCTCGCCCGGACCGTCGGCCATCCGGCCGGCGGGAAGCACCTCGAGGGCGCCCCTGAGGTCCCCGGCCGCGCGCGTCAGCTCCTCGGCGGCGCCGTTCTCGGCGCGCACCACCCGGGCGACCCGCTCGACGACGCCGACGCTCAGCTCGACCGTGCCCTGGCTGCGCAGGCGGCCGGCCAGCTCGTGGGCCTCGTCGACCACGAGCACGTCGTGCTCGGGCAGCACGCCGGGCGAGCCGGTGGCGGCGATCCCGAGCATCGCGTGGTTGGTGACGACGACGTCCGCCTGTGCCGCGCGCTCGCGGGCCTGGACGGCGAAGCAGTCGGTCCACTGCGGGCACGACCGGCCGATGCACTCGAGCCGCGTGACGGAGACCTGGCGCCAGGCCCGGTCGGACACGCCGGGGACGAGCTCGTCACGGTCCCCGGTCTCGCTGCTCGCCGCGAACTCGCGGGCGCGCACGACCTGCTCGCCGAGCGGTCCGCGCGCGCCCTGGCCGGTCGACGCGGTCGTGGCCGGGGCGGCCAGCAGCGTGGGCTCCTCCTCGGCCGGGTAGCCGCCGTCGACCTTGTGGCGGCACACGTAGTTGTGCCAGCCCTTGAGGAGGGCGACGTCGGGCCGGGTCCCGGTGCTCCCCTGGATCGCGTCGGCCACCGCGGGGGCATCCTTGACGAGGACCTGCCGCTGGAGGGCGAGGGTGGCGGTCGAGACGACCGCGCGCTCGCCGGACGCCACGGCGTGACTCATCACCGGGGCGAGGTAGCCGAACGACTTGCCCGTGCCCGTGCCCGCCTGGACGAGGAGCCGCTCCCCGCCGGCGACCGCCCCGGCCACCCGCCGGGTCATCTCCCGCTGCCCGTCCCGCGGCGTCCCGCCGGCACGCTCGACGACGGCGTCGAGCACGGACAGGGCGCGCTCCTCGTCGTCGGACCCGCTCGCGTCGCCGGTACGCCCGGGCCTGGCCTCGTCGGCCCCGCCGTCGTCGGACCCGCCGTCGTCGGTCGTGGTCGTCGCGGACCGGGCGCGCCCGGTCCCCTCGCGGTCCGTCCCGGCCTCCTCCTCGGTGACGCTCACGCGCCGGTGGCCGCGCGCAGGTCGGCCGCGAGCGCCGGGTCGACGAGCGCCCGCAGCTCGGTGCCCTCGGCGGTCCACCGCTCGTCGAGCACCTCGCCGTCGGCGTGGGCGCGGGCCACGAGGTCGCCCCGCGCGAACGGCACGGTCAGCTCGATCTCCTCGCCGATCGGCGCCGCCTCGGCGAGCTCGCGGGCGATCGTCGCGGTGAGCTCCTCGATGCCCTCGCCCGTGTAGGCGGAGACCGTCACGGAACCCGGGAACCGGGTGCGCAGGGCCATGAGCTCGGCCTCGCCCGCGCGGTCGGCCTTGTTGAGCACGATGATCTCCCGCACGTCGCCCGCTCCCTCGATGTCGGCGAGCACGGCGTGGACCGCCTCGACCTGACCGACGGGATCCGGGTGGGAGGCGTCGACCACGTGCAGCAGGAGGTCCGCCTCCGCGATCTCCTCCAGGGTGGAGCGGAACGCCTCGACGAGCTGGGTGGGGAGACGACGGACGAACCCGACCGTGTCGGTGAGCGTGTACTCGCGCCCCTCGGGGGTGGCCGCGCGGCGCACGGTCGTGTCGAGCGTGGCGAAGAGCTGGTTCTGGACGAGCGCGCCCGCGCCCGTGAGCCGGTTGAGCAGGGACGACTTGCCGGCGTTCGTGTAGCCGGCGATGGCCACCCCCGGGGTGCGGTTGCGGCGGCGGCTCGAGCGCCGCGTGCCGCGGGAGGGCGCCATGTCGCGCAGCTGGCGGCGCAGGCGGGACATGCGGGTGCGGATGCGCCGCCGGTCGAGCTCGATCTTCGTCTCACCGGGGCCGCGGGACCCGATGCCCTCACCGCCGGCGACCCGGCCACCGGCCTGCCGGGACATCGACTCACCCCAGCCGCGCAGACGCGGGAGCAGGTACTCGAGCTGGGCGAGCTCGACCTGGGCCTTGCCCTCCCGGGACTTCGCGTGCTGGGCGAAGATGTCGAGGATGAGGGCGGTCCGGTCGACGACCTTGACCTTGACGACGTCCTCGAGCGCACGCCGCTGCGAGGGGGCGAGCTCGGAGTCGACGACGACCGTGTCCGCGCCGGTCGAGGCCACGATCTCCCGCAGCTCCGCCGCCTTGCCCGAGCCGAGGAACGTGGCCGGGTCCGGGTGGGCGCGGCGCTGGAGGATCCCGTCGAGGACCACGGAGCCGGCGGTCTCGGCGAGCGCCGCGAGCTCGCGCAGCGAGACCTCGGCCTCGGCCGGGGAGCCGGAGGTGACGAGCCCGACGAGCACGACCCGCTCGAGGCGCAGCTGCCGGTACTCGACCTCGGTGACGTCCTCGAGCTCGGTGGACAGCCCGGCGACGCGGGACAGCGCCTGCCGCTCGGTGCGGTCGAGCTGGTCGCCGTCGTGGTCGGTGCCCTCGTCCGCGCCGTCCTGCAGCGCGGTCCCGGCCCGGGCGAGGATGCGGGCGACGACGTCGTCGGCCTGCGCGTCGGGCGTGGCACCGGGGGTTCTCAGATCGGTCATGGGGTCCTTCGTCTCGGGGGTCCCCATGGTCCCACGGCCCGCCTCGCGGCCCAAGGACTTTCGCCCTCGGCTGTGGACGCGGTGGGTACCGTGACGCCTGTGGACACCGCGCACTACTTCGCCCCGGACCCCGCGGCGCCCGCCGACCTGCGCGAGCGCGAGGTCGTCCTGCGGGGGCGCGCGCGCACGGTGACGACGGGCGGCTCGGTGTTCTCCGCCGGCGGCCTCGACAAGGCCACGGCGATCCTCCTCGACGAGGTGCCCGACCCGCCGACGACGGGCACGCTCCTCGACCTCGGGTGCGGCTGGGGCCCGATCACCCTCGCCCTCGCGGACGCGTCCCCGGGAGCCGACGTGCTCGCCGTCGACGTCAGCGAGCGCGCCCTCGACCTCACGGCCCGTAACGCCGCCGCGGCCGGCGCCCCCCGGGTCGCCGCGCTCACCCCGGAGGCTGCGCTCGAGCGGCTCGGCGCGGACGGCCGGGTGGACGCGATCTGGTCCAACCCGCCGGTCAGGGTGGGCAAGCAGGCCCTGCACGACCTGCTCGACCTGTGGCTGCCCCGCCTCGCGCCGGGTGCCCTCGCCCACCTCGTGGTCGGGAAGAACCTCGGGGCGGACTCGCTGCACCGGTGGCTTCAGGACGAGCGCGGGTGGGCGGTCGAGCGGGTCGGCAGCTCGAAGGGCTTCCGGGTCCTCGCGGTCACCGGCTCCTGAGAAGCCCGCTCGGCGCAGCGTGTCGTCGGCGGCCGGCGCGGCGACGCGCATCCACGCGTCGAGGCAGCGCGACGCCGTCGCTCGGCGCGGCCCGCCGCCGCGCTCAGCGCAGCCTGACGTCCGCGACCAGGGCGGCCGGCCCGGTGAGGGTGACCTCGCCGTCCGCGTCGACGTCGACGAGCACGGTGCCGCCCGGCACCTGCACGCGCCACCGGTCGGAGGCTCCCGCGCCGGCCCACGCGCGCACCGCGACGGCGGCGGCGCAGCAGCCCGTCCCGCACGAACGGGTCTCCCCCACGCCGCGCTCGAGGACGCGCATCGTCAGCGTGCCGACGCGGCCGTCCGGCCCGACCTCCTCCACGCCCGGGACGACGAGCTCGAGGTTGGTCCCCTCGGGCGGCTCGGGGGCGTAGTCGACCGTCCCGAGCTCGAGGCGCGCGGCGGCGAGGTCCTCCAGGCTCGGCACCGCGACCACGGTGTGCGGGTTGGGCATCGTCACCCGCAGGCCGCCGCGGGTCCCGGACAGGCCGGGCACGACGACGGCGACGTCGGTCCCGTCGGCCAGCGCCGCCGGGCCGCCGGGGAGGCCGAAGCGGCCCATCGACACGGCGTACTCGTCCCCGACGATCCGCACCTGCCGCACCCCGCCGCGCGTCCCGACGCGGACCGTCTCCCCGTCCCCGAGCGAGACATGGCCGCGGTCGCGCAGGTGGGCGACGAACACGCGCACCCCGTTGCCGCACATCTCGGCGAGGGAGCCGTCGGCGTTGCGGTAGTCCATGAACCACACGGCCCCGGCGTCCTCGGCGGCCACGCGGGCGGCGTCCGGGTCGGTGCGCGCGAGCGCCTCGGTGCGCACGGCGCGGATGATGCCGTCCCCGCCGAGCCCGCCGCGGCGGTCGGCGAGCGCCGCCACGTCCTGCGGGGTGAGGTCGAGCGCGGCGTCCGGGTCGTCGACGAGCACGAAGTCGTTCTCGGTGCCGTGGCCGAGGGCGAGCGTCGTCCCGGCGAGTCGGGCCAGGGCGGTGCGACGGTCCTCGGGGGTCATGCACCCAGCGTAGGTCGGGGCCGACGACGCACGCAGCGACGCCTGCCACCCACCCCTCAGGGCTGCCCGAGCTCCCGCCAGCCCTGCCCGACCGCGGTGGCGGCCGCGAGCACGAGATTCTCGTCGGCCGGCACCCACGTGATGCGCTCGTCGCGGCGGAACCAGGTCTCCTGGCGTCGGGCGAGCCGACGCGTGGCGCGGGCGATCGCCTCGGGGAGCTCGCCCAGGGGGATCTCCCCGCGCAGGTGCGCGAGCGCCTCGACGTAGCCGACGGCCCGCTCGGCCGTCCGGCCCAGCCCGGCCTCGGCCAGGGCGGTGACCTCGTCGACGAGCCCGCCGGCGACCATCGCGTCCGCCCGCGCCTCGATCCGCGCGTCGAGCAGCGGGCGCGGGACGTCGATCGCCACCTGCACGGCGGGCCGGCGGTACCGGGGCGGGCGCGCCCGGGCGGAGAAGGCCTCCCCCGTCAGCTCGATGACCTCGAGGGCCCGCACGGTGCGGCGCACGTTGGCCGGGTCCATCGCGGCGGCGGCCTCGGGGTCGGCGGCGGCGAGCTCGTCGAACAGGGCGGTGGCGCCGATCCGCTCGGCGCGCTCCTCGATCGCCGCGCGCACCTCCGGGTCGGTGGGCGGCAGGTCGACGTCGTCGAGCAGGGCGCGCACGTACAGGCCGGACCCGCCGACGACGATCGGCCGGTGCCCGCGCGCGAGGATCGCCTGCACGTCCGCCTCGGCGGACCGCTGGTAGGCGGCGACGGAGGCGACGTCGGCGGGGTCGAGGACGTCGATCTGGTGGTGGGCGATGCCCCGCCGCTCGGCGACGGAGAGCTTCGCGGTACCGATGTCCATCCCACGGTAGAGCTGGGCGGCGTCGGCGGAGACGACCTCGTAGAGCTCGGGCGCCGTGAGCGCGAGCTCGGTGGCGAACTGCTCGGCGAGGTCGAGGGCGAGCTCGGACTTGCCCGTCGCCGTCGGGCCCACGACGGCGACGACGAACCCCTCGTCGGCCGGACGCTCCCCCGACGCGCCCCTGCCTTCCCCCGCGCCACCCCGGGGTCGGGCCGCGTCCTGCTCGCCGGTCGAGGCACCGGTCATGGTCAGGCCCGCCGCAGGGTCGGCATGCCGAGCGAGACGGGCTCGCCGAGCGCGGTCGCGCCGCCGTGGTCGTGACCGCCGGACTCCCGCGCCGCCCACGCGTCGCCGGCCCGGGTCCGCCGCACGGCGAACGTGCCGCCGCTCAGCGCGGAGTCGGCCACGAGGTGGTGGGGCGCCCCGTGCGTGACGGTGGCGGTGACCATGTCCCCCGGCCGCGGCCGGTCGGCCTCGGCGAGGCCCTCCGGAAGCGCGACGTGCACGAGGCGGTTGTCGGCGGCGCGCCCGGTCACGCGCCCGGTGGCGGCGTCCTTCGCGCCCTCGCCCTCGGCCACGAGCACCTCGACGGTCCGGCCCTCCTGCTCCTCGTTGAGCTCGGTGGAGATCCGGCGCTGGAGCTCGACGAGCCGGTTGTACCGCTCGGTGACGACCTCGGCGGGCACCTGGTCCTCGTAGTCCGCGGCGGGGGTGCCGGGGCGGCGCGAGTACTGGAAGGTGAAGGCGGAGGAGAAGCGGGAGGCCTCGACCACGTCGAGCGTCGCCTGGAAGTCCTCCTCCGTCTCGCCGGGGAAGCCGACGATAAGATCGGTGGTGATGGCCGCGTCGGGCATCGCGGCCCGCACGCGGTCGATGATGCCGAGGAACTTCGCCGACCGGTACGAGCGGCGCATCCGCCGCAGCACGGCGTCCGAGCCGGACTGGAGGGGCATGTGCAGGCTCGGCATGACGTTCGGGGTCTGCGCCATCGCCTCGATGACGTCGTCGGTGAAGGACGCCGGGTGCGGCGAGGTGAACCGCACGCGCTCGAGACCGTCGACCCGCCCCGTCGCGCGCAGGAGGTCGGCGAACGCACGGCGCTCGCCGAAGGAGACGCCGTAGGAGTTGACGTTCTGGCCGAGGAGGGTGACCTCGACGGCCCCGCTCGCCACGACGGCCTCGACCTCGGCGAGGATCTCGCCCGGGCGGCGGTCCCGCTCCTTGCCGCGTAGCGAGGGGACGATGCAGAACGTGCACGTGTTGTTGCAGCCCACCGAGATCGACACCCAGGCGGCGTAGGCCGACTCGCGCCGCGTCGGCAGCGTGGAGGGGAAGACCTTGAGGGACTCCTCGATCTCGACGGCGGCGCGGCCGTTGTGCGCGGCGCGCTCGAGCAGGGCGGGGAGCACGTCGAGGTTGTGGGTGCCGAGGACGACGTCGACCCACGGCGCCTTCTCGACGATCTCCTCGCGCATCTGCTGGGCGAGGCACCCGCCGACGGCGATCTGCATGCCGGGCCGGTCGCGCTTGACCTCGGCGAGCTGGCCGAGGTTGCCGAACAGCTTGGTCGCCGCGTTCTCGCGCACCGAGCAGGTGTTGAGCACGACGACGTCGGCGCCCTCGTCGCCGGCCCGCGTCGCACGCGCGGCGGCCTCGGGCACGCCGTGCACCGGGAGGTAGCCGGCGTCGTCGAGCATGCCGGAGAGCCGCTCGGAGTCGTGGACGTTCATCTGGCAGCCGAGCGTGCGCACGTGGTACGTGCGCTGCGGGGCCGGGGCGGTGGTGCTCATCGCCCTCATCCTAAGAGCGCGCTCCCCCGGCGGGCCCTGGGTAGCGTGCCGATGTGGTCGACATCCCGCCCGGTCTGACGGAGCGCGTGGCCGGCCGGGCTCCCGACCCGGCGCTCGGCGCCGAGGGCATCGACGGCGACGCCTGGCTCGCCGCGCTGGGCCGGGCGGTCGACGGCGCCCTCGAGCGGTGGGGGCTGACGGCCGACGGCGCGGCGATGCACGGCGAGAACGCCCTGGTGGTCCCCGTCGTCGGGCCGTCCGGACCGGCCGCCCTCAAGGTGACCTGGCCGCACGAGGAGGCCCGGCACGAGCACCTCGCGCTGCGACTGTGGGCCGGCGAGGGGGCGGTCCGCCTCCTCGCAGCCGACCCGGCCGCCCACGTCCTCCTGCTCGAGCGGCTCGACGCGGCCCGCCCGCTGACTGCCGAGCCGGTGCTCGACGCCTGCGAGGTGGTCGGGGACCTGCTGCGAAGGCTCGACCGCCCCGCGCACCCCCGGCTCGCCACGGTCGCGGACCGCGCCGAGAGGTGGCGCGCGGACCTCGAGGCGGGCTCCCCGCTCGTCCCCCACCGGCTCGCCGTGCAGGGCCGCGCCGAGCTGGACGGCCTGCTCGCCGGCGCCCCCGAGCCCCGCACCGTCCACGAGGACCTGCACGACGCGAACGTCCTCGCCCCGCTCGACCCGGCCCGCGGGGACTGGCTCGCCATCGACCCCAAGCCCGTCGCCGCCGAACTCGCGTACGGGGTCGCGCCGATCGTGTGGAACCGCCCCGAGGTCACGGCGCGCGCCACGTCGGCGCGCCTGCACGTCCGGCTGCGGGCCGACGTGGTGGCGGACGCGGCGGGACTCGACCCCGAGCGGGTCCGGGCCTGGACGCACGTGCGCCTCGTGCTCAACGCGCTCGAGGCCGCCCGGCACGCCCCGGCCTCCGACGGCTTCCGCGACCGGATGATCACCCTCGCCAAGGCGTTCGCGGACTGACGCGGGGCGCGTCGTCGTCGGCGGGTCGCGGGGTCCTCGGCGCTCGCGGCGACGCGGTACGCGCGTGGCGACGGCACGCCCGGCTCGCCCCGCACCCGGCCGCGCCCGACTACCCCGAACGCGCACCGCGCCGCGCCGTGCCGATGGGGGTGACCTGCATCGTTGCCGTCTCGTGACCTTCGTGTCACATGCCGGACCCACCGGTGCACGTAGTGTGCACCGCATGACCGAGACCACACCTCGGGGCCGCAGCGAGGCGGTACCCGGCTCCGGCGTCCCCCTCGTCTCGATGAGCGGCGTCAACAAGTACTTCGGCGACCTCCACGTGCTCAAGGACATCGACCTCGGGGTCGCGCGCGGAGAGGTCGTCGTCGTCATCGGCCCCTCGGGCTCGGGCAAGTCCACGCTGTGCCGCACGATCAACCGGCTCGAGCCCATCGACTCCGGCGAGATCCGCGTGGACGGCGACCTCCTCCCCGAGGAGGGCAAGGCGCTGGCCCGGCACCGCGCCCAGGTGGGCATGGTGTTCCAGTCCTTCAACCTCTTCGCCCACAAGTCGATCCTCGACAACGTCACGCTCGGCCCGATCAAGGTCAAGGGCATGAAGGCGAAGGACGCCAAGGCGCGGGCGATGGAGCTCCTCGAGCGCGTGGGCGTGGCCAACCAGGCGCAGAAGCGGCCCGTCCAGCTCTCGGGCGGGCAGCAGCAGCGCGTGGCGATCGCACGGGCGCTCGCCATGGAGCCGAAGGTCATGCTCTTCGACGAGCCGACCTCGGCGCTGGACCCCGAGATGATCAACGAGGTCCTCGACGTCATGACCGGTCTCGCGAAGTCCGGCATGACGATGATCGTCGTCACCCACGAGATGGGCTTCGCCCGCAAGGCTGCGGACCGGGTCGTCTTCATGGACGACGGGCGGATCGTCGAGCAGGCCGAGCCGAACGAGTTCTTCACGAACCCGAGCTCGAACCGGGCGAAGGACTTCCTGTCCAAGCTCATCACCCACTGATCCACCGGCCGTGGCCGGTCGACCGACCGGCCACGCGGACCTACACCCCCTGGAGAAGTTCATGCGACGCACCAGATACGCCACGGCTGCCGTCCTCCTGGCCGCCGCGACCGTGCTCGCCGCCTGCGGCGGCGACGAGGAGGACACCGGCTCCGACGACGGAGACACCGGCAGCAGCGAGGACGGCGGCGACTCCGGAGACTCCGGCAGCGAGGCCGGGTCCGAGGGCGGCGGAGGTGCCGAGGGCGGCGCCGAGGGCACCCTCACCGTCGGCATCAAGTTCGACCAGCCCGGCATCGGCCTGCAGGAGGGCTCGGAGTACACGGGGCTCGACGTCGACGTCGCGCACTACGTGGCCGAGGCCCTGGGCTATTCCGAGGACCAGGTCGAGTTCGTCCAGTCCGTGTCCGCGCAGCGCGAGGACATGATCGAGAACGGCCAGGTCGACATGATCGTGGCCAGCTACTCCATCACCGAGGAGCGCATGGAGCGCGTGGCCTTCGCGGGCCCGTACTTCGTGGCCGGCCAGGACCTGCTCGTCCGGTCCGGCGAGTCGGACATCGGTGGGCCCGAGGACCTCGACGGCTCCGTCCTGTGCTCGGTCGAGGGTTCGACCTCGGCCCAGCGCATCCAGGACGAGTACTCCGAGGGTGTCGAGCTGTTCCCGGCGCAGACGTACTCCGAGTGCGTCGAGTTCCTCTCCGCCGGCACGGTCGACGCCGTCACCACCGACGACGTCATCCTCGCCGGGTTCGCCAACCAGGAGCAGTACCAGGGCCAGTTCGAGGTCGTCGGCGCCCCGTTCTCCGAGGAGAACTACGGCATCGGCGTGGCCCAGGGCTCGGAGATGTGCGAGGAGATCAACGCCGCCATCGAGACGATGCTCGAGGACGGCTCGTGGGAGACCTTCCTCAGCGACAACGCCGGTGAGTTCACCTACAACGAGGAGCTCAACCCCCCGACGCCGGGCGGTTCCTGCGTCTGACCATCTGCCGGGCCGACCCGGCAGG
>NZ_JBUZNL010000015.1:0-88485 GCF_055326485.1 Georgenia sp. G2120
ACTGGGGTTTGTGGGTGCCAGATGCTCCTTAGAAAGGAGGTGATCCAGCCGCACCTTCCGGTACGGCTACCTTGTTACGACTTCGTCCCAATCGCCAGTCCCACCTTCGACAGCTCCCTCCACAAGGGTTGGGCCACCGGCTTCGGGTGTTACCGACTTTCGTGACGTGACGGGCGGTGTGTACAAGGCCCGGGAACGTATTCACCGCAGCGTTGCTGATCTGCGATTACTAGCGACTCCGACTTCATGGGGTCGAGTTGCAGACCCCAATCCGAACTGAGACCGGCTTTCTGGGATTCGCTCCACCTCGCGGTATCGCAGCCCTTTGTACCGGCCATTGTAGCATGCTTGAAGCCCAAGACATAAGGGGCATGATGATTTGACGTCATCCCCACCTTCCTCCGAGTTGACCCCGGCAGTCTCCCATGAGTCCCCACCATGACGTGCTGGCAACACAGGACAAGGGTTGCGCTCGTTGCGGGACTTAACCCAACATCTCACGACACGAGCTGACGACAACCATGCACCACCTGTATACCAGCCTTACGGGGCACCTATCTCTAGATGTTTCCGGTATATGTCAAGCCTTGGTAAGGTTCTTCGCGTTGCATCGAATTAATCAGCATGCTCCGCCGCTTGTGCGGGCCCCCGTCAATTCCTTTGAGTTTTAGCCTTGCGACCGTACTCCCCAGGCGGGGCACTTAGTGCGTTAGCTACGGCGCGGACCCCGTGGAAACAGGCCCCACACCTAGTGCCCAACGTTTACGGCATGGACTACCAGGGTATCTAATCCTGTTCGCTACCCATGCTTTCGCTCCTCAGCGTCAGTAATGGCCCAGAGACCCGCCTTCGCCACCGGTGTTCCTCCTGATATCTGCGCATTTTACCGCTACACCAGGAATTCCAGTCTCCCCTACCACACTCTAGTCTGCCCGTACCCACTGCAGGCGCGGGGTTGAGCCCCGCGTTTTCACAGCAGACGCGACAAACCGCCTACGAGCTCTTTACGCCCAATAATTCCGGACAACGCTTGCGCCCTACGTATTACCGCGGCTGCTGGCACGTAGTTAGCCGGCGCTTCTTCTGCAGGTACCGTCACTTTCGCTTCTTCCCTGCTGAAAGAGGTTTACAACCCGAAGGCCGTCATCCCTCACGCGGCGTCGCTGCATCAGGCTTTCGCCCATTGTGCAATATTCCCCACTGCTGCCTCCCGTAGGAGTCTGGGCCGTGTCTCAGTCCCAGTGTGGCCGGTCACCCTCTCAGGCCGGCTACCCGTCGACGCCTTGGTAGGCCATTACCCCACCAACAAGCTGATAGGCCGCGAGCCCATCCCTCACCGATAAATCTTTCCACCCCCACCCATGCGAGCAGGAGTCATATCCGGTATTAGCCCCGATTTCCCGAGGTTATCCCGAAGTGAAGGGCAGGTTGCTCACGTGTTACTCACCCGTTCGCCACTGATCCACCCAGCAAGCTGAGCTTCACCGTTCGACTTGCATGTGTTAAGCACGCCGCCAGCGTTCGTCCTGAGCCAGGATCAAACTCTCCGTAAAAGTATCGCACCCACGCCAACCACACAGGCCGGACACGGGCGACTATCCATACGAAGACCAACCCAACCCCCACAACGAGAGCCAGGCGATCCCAACCAACCCCACCAACCCCAAGGAAAAGGAGCCAGCAGAGCCAAAAAAACAAACAAAAACATGAGAACACCACCCACCCGGCCCACCAGACGGCAGACCAGACACGATGACGCCCCCACATACATGGCATCAAAAACAATCACGCACTGTTGAGTTCTCAAACAACCCACCCACAACACACCAACCCAGAACCTTCAGTCCCAAGCCAGCCGCATCAGGGCAACTTGACTATCTTAACCACAAGTTCATCCGGCCGTTCACCACTTTCGCGGTTTGTGACCCGACTTACTTCCGGTCCATCCTCCGGAGCGTCAGCTGTACCGACATTCCCTGTGGATGTCCGCCTTGGCCCGGCGGATCTGGGGGCTGCTGCCCCGTTCGATCCGGTGCCCGGTCCGTGCGGCGAGAAGAAACATTACGCGGGCAGGATCGCGGCGGTCAAGCCAGATCAGGCCCTTTGGAGGTGACCTGCCACACCGGCCGGTGAGCGGCCGCACGGGGCTCACGGCGCGTCGCTGGTTGCGCCGCGACGGGCCGTATGACGTGTGGCCTGGGACCCTTCCGGCCAGGTGCGACAAGGGCCCCACCCGACCACAGCCGGGTCGGACGGGGCCCTGTCGGAGGAAGCCGGATCAGTCCCCCTGGGTCTCCACGATCGCCATCGACTTCTTGCCCTTGCGCAGCACCACCACGCCGCCGGCCAGGAGGTCGTCGGCGGTGAGGAGCCGTTCGTCGTCGTCGATCTTGTGGCCGTTGATCGATGCGCCACCGGAGGCGATGGTGCGCCGCGCGGCCCCGCGTCCGGCCTCCAGGCCGGTGGCGACGAGCAGGTCGATCACGCTGGACTCCCCCACCACGCCCCGCGCGCGGGGCAGCTCGGCGGTGGCGTCGCGCAGGGTGTCGGCGTCGAGCTCGCGCAGGTCGCCCTTGCCGAACACGGCGGCCGAGGCCGCCTGCACCCGCGCCGTCGCCTCGGGCCCGTGGACGAGCGTGGTGACGTCCTCGGCGAGCACCTTCTGGCCGACGCGCGCGAAGGGCCGCTCCGCCACCTCGGCCTCGAGCGCCTCGATCTCCTCACGCGTGCGGAAGGTGAAGATCTTGAGGAAGCGGATGACGTCGTCGTCGGCGGTGTTGAGCCAGAACTGGTAGAAGGCGTACGGGCTCATCATGTCCGGGGCCAGCCACACGGCGCCGCCCTCGGTCTTGCCGAACTTCGTGCCGTCGGCCTTGGTGATGAGCGGCGTCGTAAGGACGTGGACCGGGGCGCCCTCGACCTTGCGGATGAGGTCGAGGCCGGAGACGAGGTTGCCCCATTGGTCGTTGCCGCCGGTCTGCAGCGTGACGCCGTGGCGGCGGTAGAGCTCGAGGAAGTCCATGCCCTGGAGGAGCTGGTAGCTGAACTCGGTGTAGCTCAGCCCCTCGCTCGAGGCCAGGCGCGTGGCGACGGTGTCCTTCGCGAGCATGGCGGACATGCGGAAGTGCTGGCCGACGTCGCGCAGGAGCTCGATCGCCGTCAGCCCCGCGGTCCACTCCATGTTGTTGACGACGGTCGCAGCGTTGTCCCCCTCGAACGAGAGGAAGCGCGAGACCTGCTCGCGCAGCCGCTCGGTCCACTCGGCCACCGTCTCGGCGGTGTTGAGCTTGCGCTCGCCGCTCATCCGGGGGTCGCCGATCATGCCCGTCGCGCCGCCGACGAGCGCGATCGGGTGGTGCCCGGCGTTCTGCAGGTGGCGCAGGAGCAGGAGCTGGACGAGGTGGCCGTGGTGGAGGGAGGGCGCCGTCGGGTCGAAGCCGCAGTAGTAGGAGACCGGTCCGTCGGCGAGGGCCGCGCGCAGCGCGTCCAGGTCGGTGTGCTGGGCGATGAGGCCCCGCCACTGCAGCTCGTCGAGGACGTCGGTCACGACGCGGACTCCTTCATGTCTGTTCGGCGCGCCTCAACGGCGCGGGAAGCCGGTCACGGCTGCCGCGGTCCATCGTGCCACCAGGGCGGGGGCGGTCCGCGGTCAGTCCGGCGTCGGCGTTGAGGTGCTCGGTGCGGAAGCGACGCTGGTGGTGGGCGAGCAGGACGAGGCCGGCCACGTGGGCGGCGCCGGAGACGAGCAGGACCGGGCCGTAGCCGAAGGTCTCGGCGAGCATGAGCGCGAGCGCCCCGCCCGCGAAGGAGACGAGCATGGCGAACGAGCTGACGGCGGTGAAGTCGGTGCCGGGCGACTCCGCGCGGGCGTAGTCCATGTTGATCGTCCAGATGATCGTCGAGCCCACGGCGTAGGCCGCGAAGAACACCGCGACGACGGCGACGACGTACGGCAGCGGCGCCCACCCGTAGGCCACGGGCAGGAACCCGGCGAGGCCGATGGCGGTCAGTCCCCCGACGACGACGAGACTCCGCTGCCGCCCCATCCGGCGCAGGAGGGGGCCGATGCCCATGCTGACGAGGCCGGCGACGATCCCGCCGAACATCGTCAGCACGGCGGCGACGCGCCCGACGGACCAGCCGGCGTCGATGAGTGCGGGGTTGAGCAGGCCGTACGCGGCGGTGAGCCCGCCCCAGGTGACGGGGACGGCGGCGAGGACCCAGAGCTTCGCGCCGGGCTGGCGCAGGAGGGTCCAGGTGGCCGAGAACGGCACCGGGCGGTCGGGGCGCGGGTGCACGGGCTCGCGCAGTCGCACGACGGCGAGGGTCGGCAGCAGCGTGCACGCCGCGAGGGTGAGGAGGGCGACCTGCCAGCCGGCCACCTCGTAGAGCAGGGCGGTGAGACCGCCGCCGAGGATGTTGCCGACGAAGCTGCCGGAGACCTGGATGCCGTTGACGACCTCGCGCTCGCCGGGGCGGACGAGGCGGACGGCGAGCGCGTCGACGGCGATGTCCTGGGTGGCGCTGGCGAGCACGTAGATGGCCGTGAGCGCGACGAAGAGGGAGTACTGCTCGCCGATGTCGGTGAGGAAGGACATCGCCGCGAGCACCGCCGCGCACGCGGGCTGCAGGACGAGGAGCCACGTGCGGTAGTGGCCGCCGCTCCACGTGGGCCCGATGCGGTCGATGAGCGGCGCCCAGAGGAACTTGATCGCCCACAGCATGCCGAGCGAGGTGAGTACGGCGAGGGAGTCGAGCGAGGCGCCCATCTCCCGCAGGATCGAGGCTGTCCCGTAGAAGAGGAAGCCGATCCCGAGGTACTGGGAGACGTACAGGGCGAGCAGGAGCGGGTACCGCGGGACGCGGAGGTCGTGGACGGTGCCGGTGCCTGACGTGCTGGTCGCTCCGGGGGCGGAGGTCACGGGGTCGGAGGTCACGGGGTCGGAGGTCACGGGGTCAGAGGCGCGCACGGCCCACCTTCCAGTAGCCCGTGAACATGATCGAGCGGCGGTCCATGCCGCGCTCCTTGACGAGGTGCCGGCGCCCGCCAGCGGCCGCTGCGGCCTCGGCACACACCCAGCCGTAGTCGGCGCCGTCGAGGTCGGCGCCCGGGAGGGCGGCGAGCAGGGCGGTGCCGGGGGCGTCGTCGCCGCGGACGACGATGGTGATCTCGTCGGCGTCGACCTCGTCGGTCACGAGGTCCATCGAGGGCACCTCGAGGATCGCGGTGAAGCGGCGGTCGGGGTCGTCGCGGTGCACGTCGAGGATGGCGAGCATCGCGGGCAGGGCGGTCTCGTCGGCGAGGAGGACGTGGTGGCCGGTCGTCGGGGCGCTGCCGTAGGGCGCGGTCTGCACGCGCACGCCCACCTCGTCACCCGCGGCGACGCGCTCGATCCAGCGTGAGCCGGGGCCGTCGTGGCCGGTGGCGACGACGTCGACGTCGATCGTTCCCGAGCCGGGCTCCTGCGCGCGGATCGTGTACCAGCGCAGCTCGGGGCGCTCGGCCTCGGGGATCTTGCCCAGCGGGCCGCGCGGCATGAGCGCCGGGGCGGGCAGCCGCAGGGGCTTGCCGACGGGCGGCATGTAGACGCCGATATACTCGTCCGGGCCCAGGCGCTCGACGGTCGCGAGCTCCGGCGCCGCGATCCGCACGCGCCGGAAGGACGGCGTGAGGTCGACAACCTCCGTGACCGTGGCGGGGAACTCCGGGTAGAAGTCGCGCGAGGGCGAGATCGACATCGTGCGCGAGTAGACGGCGCCGACCGCCGAGAGGGCCGTGCGCTGGAGCACGGGGTACCGCTGGTTCATGAGGTCTCCTTGAGTGAGGCGAGCCTTACCTAACTCGAAGGATGCAGGTTGGGGCAAGTCCGTCCTTGTGCTCGTTGCCGATGGGCGGCTCTCGCGCGGCCCCTGCGGCGTCAGTCCGCCGAGCTCTCGCGCGGCCCCTGCGGGGTCAGTCCGCCGAGATCTCGCGCAGCGCGTGCGGGGTCAGTCCGCCGAGCTCTCGGTCTGCAGGCCGAACCGCTCGTTCGCCGCCCGGAGGAGCTCCACCAGCTCCCCCCGGTCGATCGCCAGCGGCTGGTCGATCGTCACCCGCTCGCCACGGATCTCGCGCGTCAGGGCCGTGCGGACCACCGGACGTCGGCCGATCCCGAACGCCGGACGCGCGATGACCGACGGGTAGCTCGGAGACTCCAGCTGCTTGCCGAACCGGACCGTGGTCACCAGCACGACGTTGCGCCAGGGGACCCGGTGCACGTCCTGCTTGTCGCCGTCGACCCACCGGAAGAGGGTGAAATCCTCCGGCGTGAGCTCGAGGAGATAGTTGTGCCGCAACCTGCGGGCGTGGACGACGGGGAACACCACGCCGAACACGACGACGAACACCAGTGCGGACATCGCGACGGTGCCTTCTGCTCCCATCAGCAGGACGACGAGGCCGAGCAGCCCGAGGAGCACGCACCCCACGATGCGAACGATGTACGCGCGGTCCCGGCCACGCGGGATCTCCAGCCACCCCTTCGTGGCGATGTAGTCGAGGCGAAGGGCGTTCCGTTCCGCCTTCGACGCGCCGGGAGGGAAGGTCGGCTCGGTCGCTCCGTCCGTGCCGGAGCTCCGCTGTCGCCCGCTCGGTGAGCTCGTCACTTCTGCCTCCCGTGCGTCACGGATCCACCGTACGTCGAGCGCTGCTGGTACCGGCCGTCCCCGGACGCACGATGGGCGGCAGGCGCCCTGAACCGCACTCTCGACACGTCGGCGATGGGCGCTCCGGTCAGCGGGAGCGCGGCTTGCCGGGGCGGTACGCGGAGACGCCCACGCCGCCGGGGACCCAGAATCGCCAGGGGTATTTCTCGCCGTCGCCGCCCTCGCCCGAGACGCCCACGCGCGGGCCGGTCCGGTACTCCGCACGCTCGTCGGCGAGCTCGAGCCATAGTCGCCCCGACGGCTGAAGCGGCGCTCCCGAGTCCTCGAGGCTGAGGCCGAGGGCCTGTCCGAGGTTCCCCGGTCCGCGGGCGAGGCCGGCATCGGTCCTGGCCCCGCGGCGTCGGGCGCGTGCGAGGTCGTGGCCCCGCACCACCTCTCCCCCGCGCAGCAGCGCACCCGTGGCGCGGCCGTCCTCGCCGCAGACGAGGTTGAGGCACGTGTGCATGCCGTACGTGAAGTAGACGTACACGTGTCCGGCGGGGCCGAACATCGGGGCGGTGCGCGCCGTCGGGATGCCGGAGCGGGCGTGGGAACCGGGGTCGTCCGGCCCGAGGTAGGCCTCGACCTCGGTCAGCCGGACGGCCACCTCCCCCTCGTCCGAGCGCACGACGACGACGCTCCCCAGCAGCTCCGGCGCCACCTCCGTCGCGGGCCGGGCAAGGAACGCGCGAACCGTGTCGAGCGTGGGCTCGCTCAGGAGTCGTCCTCGTCCGCGGTCTCCCCCACCAGGGCCGCGCGCAGCTGGTGGCTCAGCTCGCCGGCCCGGGCGAGCTGCTCGAGCACGCGCACGGGAGCCGTGCCGCCGTGGCCGTCGCGCGCGGCGACCGACCCTTCGGCGGACAGCACCTCGCGGACCTCGGGGGTCAGGTGCTCCGAGACGCCGGCGAGCTCGTCGTCGGTGAGGTCCCACAGCTCCTTGTTCTGGGCCTCCGCCACGCGCACGCACCCCCCGGCGATCTCGTGCGCCTCGCGGAACGGGACGCGCCGGCGCACGAGCCACTCGGCGATGTCGGTGGCCAGCGAGAACCCCTGGGGGGCGAGCTCGGCCATCCGGTCGGTGTGGAAGGTGAGGGTGGCGATCTGGCCGGCGACGGCGGGCAGGAGCACGGACAGGGTGTCGACGGCGTCGAACACCGGCTCCTTGTCCTCCTGCAGGTCGCGGTCGTAGGCGAGCGGCAGGCCCTTGAGCGTGACGAGCAGCGCGGTGAGGTTGCCGATGAGGCGGCCGGACTTGCCGCGGGTCAGCTCGGCGACGTCGGGGTTCTTCTTCTGCGGCATGATGCTCGACCCGGTGGAGTAGGAGTCGTCGAGGGTGACGAAGCCGAACTCCTTGGTGGCCCACGTGATGATCTCCTCTGAGATCCGGGAGAGGTCCACGCCGATCATCGCGGTCACCCAGGAGAACTCGGCGACGACGTCGCGGGCCGCGGTGGCGTCCAGCGTGTTCTCCTCGGCGCCCATGAAGCCGAGCTCGGCGGCCACGGCGTGCGGGTCGAGGCCGAGGGTGTTGCCGGCGAGCGCCCCGGCGCCGTAGGGCGAGAGCGCGGCGCGGACGTCCCAGTCGAGGAGCCGCTCGACGTCCCGCATGAGCGGCCACGCGTGCGCGAGCAGGTGGTGGGCGAGCAGGATCGGCTGGGCGTGCTGCATGTGCGTGCGCCCCGGCATGATCGCGTCCGGGTGGGCGGCGGCCTGGTCGATCAGCGCGTCGACGACGTCGAGCAGGAGGGACCCGATGTGCCGGGACTCCTCGCGCAGGTAGCGGCGCACGAGCGTGGCGATCTGGTCGTTGCGCGAGCGCCCGGCGCGCAGGCGGCCGCCGAGCTCGGTGCCGGCCCGCTCGATGAGGCCGCGCTCGAGTGCGGTGTGCACGTCCTCGTCATCGGTGTGGGGGGCAAAGGCACCGGAGACGACGTCGGCCTCGAGCTGGTCGAGGGCGTCGATCATGCCGGTGAGCTCGTCGCTCGTCAGCAGGTCCGCCGCCGCGAGGGCGCGGGCGTGGGCGCGGGAGCCCGCGATGTCGTGCCGCGCGAGGCGCCAGTCGAAGTGTGTGGAGCGGGAGAGCTCGGTGAGCGCGTCGGCGGGGCCGCCGGCGAAGCGGCCGCCCCACAGGCGCAGCTCGGCGGACTCGGACGACGACGGGGAGGCTTCGGTCATGGGGTCCATCGTGCCGCGTCGCGGGCGATGGGACGAACGGCGCCCACCGCACGACTCAGCGCGTCTGCCCCACCTGCGATCGTCGATAGGCCCGGATCAGGTTGTCCCGACGGCGCTCCTGCACCGGCCTGGGCTCCCGTCGCTCGAGGGCAGCCCGACAATCGCTGTCCTCGCGGATGCTCTGAATGTTCGCCCTCTGCCGGGTCAGCGCCTGCGCCTCGCGTGCCGAGGTGAATCTGTCGCTCATCGCCACTCGCCTCCGTGGGTGTCTGAATAGGAATCACACGCGCGTCAGAGCCCTGAAACCATGTACCCGTCGGCTCCGACGCTTCGGAGCGTAGTCACCAGGTTCGCGTCGAACGGAACCTCACAGGTCGGTCGTCAGCACTCGAAGGCCGAGCCGGTGAGGTTCGAACTCGACGTCGGCGCCTTCGTCCGAGCTCAGGAGATCGACGATCGACGGCGGACGCTCCTGGGCAGCGTCGGCCTGCACCGACCGAGCCTGGGGTCGCTCGACCGGGCTCCCGGCTGGCGAGGAGGCGGCATCGGTCATGGGGGTCCATAGTGCCGCGTCGCGGGCGGTACGACGAACGGCGCCCGGCGGCGCAACTCAGTGGCCGAAGTGCTCCCGCTGGGCCCGGTCGAAACTGAGCTTCGCCGTCAGGTCGATGTTCCGCGCGGCGAGGAAGAGGCCGGCGAACTGGATGATCTGTCCGATCCCCACGACGATCGTGCCGATGGAGACGAGCGGGCTTACCGAGACCGTGCCGTACAGACCGGTTTCGTTCTGGCTCGAACCGATGACGAGAAGGAATACGCCAACCACGGTAATGAGGAACCCGACGAGGATCGGGGTTGCACTCGTCTGGGGCGTGCCGAAAAAGCCTGGTCCGCCCGACTGAGCCGGAGGACCGAACTGCGGAGTCGGCGCCCGGCCGGCCTCATCCGCGGACCAGGAAGGCCCCGGTCCGTGCTGCCCCAGAATCGGCTGATCGTTGGTGGGGATGACGTGGCTCGGGGCGTGGTCGGGGGTGCTCATGTCTGCTCCAGGGGGAAGGGACTCGCTGGGTGGGCGGGAAAAGTGGACGGGTCCTGTCCGACGACAATCGGACCCTCGCGCCCATCCTCGCCGAATTCACTGACATCCCATCGAGTGACGAGGTGTGACGTCGACCAAGCGACGAAGGCGGGGCGCTCAGCCCGTCAGGACTTCGGGTCCTCCTTGAGAGCCTCGGAGAGCTCCGCGACGAACGCACGGGACTCGGCCTCGGTCGATCCGTGGGTGCGGCGGTGGTGCGCGGCGGCGTCGTCGAGCCAGCCCATCTGGACGAGCTGGATGAGGCGGGCGTCCTCCGGGGCGACGGACGGGTCGATCGAGCTCTTCGCCTTGGGCGCGAAGGTCACACTGATCGGGGCTCGCTCACCGTCTTCCTCGGGCGGCAGGAGTGGGGTGAGTTTCTCGAGGGTGCGGGCCAGCCGGTCCACCTCCGCGCTGAGGTCACCAACGCGCGTCTCGAGCCGGTACATGCGGTCGAACAGCTCGCGCAGGTCCTGCCGTTGACCCCAGTCCGTGAAACTCATGACCCGACCGTAGCGGCGCGCATACCGTCCGCGGCCGGGCAGGCACGGGGAGGTCTCCACGCTCCAGACGGGGTCTCCCGCCGGGGTGTTGCGCTGACAGCGGTCCGTCACCAGACGCCGGTCACCAGGCGCGCATCACCGTCGCCACCACCAACGACGACGACGCCTCCGCCCCGAAGGAGCACCCGGCTCCGATGCCACACCCTCCTCCGACCTCGACCCCGGTGTCCGGTCCTCAGCGCCTGCCGGGTCCTCCCGTGCAGCCCGCCACCCGCGGACGATCTCCTCGACGTCGGCCCGACCGACCGGTAGCACGGGCCCGGTCGGCATCCGGATCCACTCCACGACGCGGAGGTTGAGCTCGGAGACGCGCTCGCGCACGAGCTCCTCGGACGGCAGCGTCCGCACGGTCTCCGGCAGCTCGGCGAGCTCCTTCCGCAGGACGAGCACCGGCGGAAGCAGGGCGTCGCTGGGGAGGTTCTCGTCGCGGAGCTTGCGGCGGATCCACCAGTCCTCGTCGCGGGAGTCGATGTCCCGCAGCGGCTTGCCGGCGCCGGGCAGGTTGTCGAACTCGCCGCGCTCCTGCGCCTCACGGATCAGCTGGTCCACCCAGCTGCCCGTCGGCATCTCGGGCGGCTTGCGCTGCGTCATACCCGTCAGTGTCTCCGAGCGAATGCCGCGCCGGCATCCCCATTCCGACGGACAGCTCCCGCACGCCGGGAACCGTCATCGATCCAGCCACTTACTATCAGTTTGGACGTAACTGATAGTAGGGAGACGCTGGGGAATCAGTACCCGCACGCGCCGACGACGTCCACGACGCGTACGCAGATTCCGCCCGCTGCGACTGAGCCGCGCCCTCCGATGCGGCAGACTCCCCTGCCATGGACGACGCCGTGCCCGACACCCCGCCCGTGCCTTTCGTCGGCTCCGAGGTCGGACCGCTGAGAGAGATGATCGTCCACCGCCCGGGCGCGGAGCTCGAGCGCCTCACGCCGGCCACGATGGACGAGCTCCTGTGGGACGACCTGCTGTGGGTCTCCCGCGCCCAGGACGAGCACGACGCTTTCGTCGCCGTGCTCGAGGACGCAGGCGTTCTTGTCCACCAGCTCCCCGACCTGCTGACGCAGACCCTCGCGGTGCCGGAGGCGCGCGCCCACGTCCTCGACGCCACCTTTACGCGCGAACACCTCGGCCCGTCCCTAGCCCCCGCGCTGCTCGCGCACGCGGACTCCCTCGACGACGCCGAGCTCGCCGCTGTGCTCGTCGCCGGCCTCACGGGCCGCGAGGTCGCCGACCGGCTCGGCGGCGTCGACACCCTCCCGCTGCACGTGCGCGGGCCGGAGGCGCTCATCCTCGGACCGTTGCCCAACCACCTGTTCACGAGGGACGCGTCGTGCTGGGTCTACGACGGCGTCGCCGTCAACTCGATGCGGTACGCAGCTCGGGTGCGCGAATCTGTGCACTACGAGGCGATCTACCGCTGGCACCCGAGGTTCGCGGGGCTGCGCCTGGGCGGGACCGCCGACGAGACTGGACCCGGCCCCGGCGAGGTGGGCTCCGACGGCGAGGCGGGGCGGCCGGCAGGGCGCGGCTTCCACCGATGGGCGGCCGGCCCGGCAGAGGGGGCGGCGAACGTCGAGGGCGGAGACGTCCTCGTGGTCGGCGGCGGTGCGGTGGTCGTCGGGATGAGCGAACGCACGACGCCGCAGGGGGTCGAGCACCTGGCCGCCCGCATGTTCGCGGCCGGGTCTGCGGACCGCGTGCTCGCGCTCGCGATGCCGAGCCAGCGCGAGCTCATGCACCTCGACACCGCGATGACGATGGTCGACGAGCGCACGTTCCTGCTCTACGGTGGCCTCGGCGACCTGCCCAGCTTCACCCTCACTCCCGACGGTACCGGCGGTGTCGTCGTCACCGACCACGCCCCGGAGCGCATGCGGGCCGTGCTCGCCGAGATCGTCGGCCGCGACGACCTGCGGTTCCTCACGCCAGACCTCGACGCGCGCACCGCGGCACGCGAGCAATGGGACGACGGCTGCAACGCCCTCGCCCTCGCCCCCGGCGTCGCCGTCACCTACGACCGCGCGCCCGCCTCGAACGCGCACCTCAGGGCCAACGGCATCGAGGTCATCGAGGTGCCCGGTGGTGAGCTGGGGCGAGGGCGCGGTGGGCCGAGGTGCATGAGCTGCCCGGTGCGGAGGGCGGTCGCATAGTCGACTGGGCCTTCGAGGCACCTCCCGCACGGTGGCATGGTGGGAGCTGCCCGCCTCACAACGACTCAACGCCGCGCGACGCGCATCCTCCGCGGGGGTTCGCGAACACCAATACAGTTACGCTCATAGAAGGCGGGGTCTGCTGCACGAGTAGGTGACAGTGGTTCTCGGGCCACGAGTGCGATCTGAGTGGTCATGATGGTCTCGTACTCGATGGGGGTCAGACGACCGAGCCGGTCCTGGCGACGACGGCGGTGGTAGGTGCGTTCGATCCAGGTCACGATCGCGATCCGTAGCTCGGCCCGGGTCGCCCAGCGTCGTCGGTCCAGCACGTTCTTCTGCAGGAGCGAGAAGAAGGACTCCATCGCGGCGTTGTCTCCTGCGGAGGCGACCTGACCCATCGATCCGAGCAGGTCGTGGCGCCGCAGCTCGGCAAGAAATCGCCGAGCCCTGAATTGCGATCCGCGGTCCGAATGCACGACGCAGCCAGCGACGTCACTACCGCGGCGGGTGACCGCAGAGGACAGGGCATCGACCGCGAGGCGGGCCTTCATGCGGTCGCTGATCGAGTACCCCACGATCCGGCCCTAGTGACATCCTTGACCGCGCAGAGATAGAGCTCGCCCTCGCCAGTGGGGTGCTCAGTGATGTCGGTCAGCCACAGCTCGTTCGGCCTGGTGGCGGTGAAGTCGCGCCCTGCGAGATCGTCATGGGCCAGCGGACCGGGCCGCTTCCCGTTCGCACCTCGCTTCTTGCCGAACACGCTCCACCACCGGTTGTCCCGACACGTCCGCCAGGTCGTGCGGTCACAGGCGACGTGGCCTGCTTCGCGGGCCTCGTCGCCCAGGAGCCGGTAGCCGAACTCAGGGTCGTCGCGGTGAGCATCGACCAGGGCGTTGGCGAGGTAGGCCTGCTTAAGGTCGCGGGCACTGACCGGGGCAGCGATCCACCGGTGGTAGGGCTGGCGAGCGAGCCCCTGGACCCGGCACGTCAACGCCACGGGAATCCCGTCACCGGCGAGCTCTTTCACGAGCGGGTACATCATTTTCCCGGCAGATTGGCCTGGGACAGGTAGGCCGCAGCGCGGCGCAGGACCTCGTTCTCCTGCTCCAACAGCCGGACACGCTTCTTGGCCTCGCGTAGCTCAGCTGACTCGCTCCTGGTCACGCCGGGACTATTCCCGTCTTCGACATCGGCGGCCTGCAGCCAGTTGCGCAGGCATGACTCGCTGATCCCGAAGTCTTTCGCGATGTCCTTGATCGGAGCGTCTCCGCGGCGGGCCACGGCCACGACATCGGCGCGGAACTCCTTGGGATGATGTCTAGGCACGATCGACACCCTTCCAGCAGCACCTTCCGGCACCACAGATCAGGTGTCACCTGTCCGTGCAGCAGACCCCTCGATCGGAAGCAATGGGCCACCCGCGACCGGCTCCGGCTCCGGCTCCGGCTCCGGCTCCGGCTCGCGATCGTGCACTGGATCGAGCGGACCTACCGCCGACGTCGACGGCAACGTCGACTCGGCAAGCTTGCTCCGATTGAATACGAACTCGTCCGCCACTAGACCGTCACGCTGGCGAACTGACCCCGAAGTCAACGAAACAGTCAGCAGACCCGACGCCGAACCCCAGCGCTGGAACGTCAACTGACTGGACCTCGGCGTCTATACCACCACGATTACGAGTCGGGTGATGGCTCAGGTCACAGCGACGTTCGCCGAGAGGGAGCGGCGGCGCATTGCCGAGCGCAACCATAACGCTATGGCCACGCCGCCCGCCAACGTGCGCGACCGGATGCGGCGCGGTGGGCGCACCGCAGTCCTCGCCGCGAGGACAGTCGAGCGAGGACGCGCGCCCCAATACGAGGGCCTCACGCTCCAAGGGATCTGCAACCGCCTCACTAACGAAGCAATGCCGACCGCGACGGGCCAAAAGTGGTGGCACGCGACCGTGGCGAAGATCCTCGTGCGCGATGCAGTCCGACAGGGGCGGCGTGTGCTCCACGCCGCATAGTCTCATCCCATGTGGGACCTCCTGAGCAACATCTCGCTGGGATCCTGGCCTGACTGGATCGCCGCCATCGGGACGACTGCCGCATTCTTTGTGGCTGCGATCGCATATGCAAATGACGTCAAGCGGCGTCGTTGGGCGCAGGCGCGGCTCGTGTACTCTCAGCTTAAACATATCGAGTGGCACCCACCTGGGCAGGTGCTGCCCATTCTTGACCGAGGTGCGCAAACTGGCATTGGTGACGTGCCATTCACATCCCTAGGACGGAAAGACGATCGCACGTTCGTCAAGTACAGGGACGCTGTCGGCATCGCCACAGTCGCTGTCCACAACGGAGGCGACGAATTACTAAGCCACACTACGGTGCGAATATTCGGCCGCACTGGCGATGACGTGCCGTGGGACTTCGTGGGCTTCCCGTTGCCTATCGAGCCCCGGAGCCACAATGTCATCGAGCTTGCCTGCTCGAACCCCTTCTTCCCGGACGGACACCCCTCAGTCCAAGTCGAGATCACCTTCCGTGATTCTTCCGGTAACTACTGGCGTCGCCGAGGCCCTGAGGCCGTCTCCCCTACGCGCTTCTGGCCCCAGCGCTACAGGCGCCGCACAATCCGATGGCTCAGGGCCGCCTGGACTTGGCAGAGATCTCGCAGGGGAAGGCTCCGCGCCAGAGTGTCGGGTCGCTCGACCGAGAATGCCGACGCGACAGACGCTCCCGATTGAGGGCTCTTCGGCCTATTCGGACATCTGGTGGGGCTCAAGACCCGGAGCTGTCAATGATCCGATCTAACGAGCGAGCAGCACTCCGTTCGGTCACTCCATCGCCGTAACTTGGGTTTGGATGAACGTGATCTCGTCGGCGTCGAGCCCGTACTTTGTGAAGAGCTGCGCGTCGATGTCGGGGATCGTCTTGGTCCAGTCGATGTCGGACGAGTTCGAGAAGTCCTGAGCCGGGACAAACTTCCAGGTGCTACGAGGATTGTGCTGAGTCACCTTGAGCACGTAGAGCATTACGCGTGCGAATTTTGTCTTCACATACTTCAGACAGGCCCGCGCCTCGTCCTCGGTGTCAAGAGAACCGATGGTGATGAACGTCTGCGTGACTCCGACGCCCGGCTCTACTATCTCGGGCGCCGCCATCCAGCCAAGTTTGTTGCTTTCGTTCGCGGCTGGCAGAGCAACCTTGTACGCACCAAAACTCTCCGGACCGGAAACAAAATCGCTACGAATCCACCGTCGATGCCGTTTGTTCTTAATTACGCCGAGAATTTCAACATAATTGGCTCCATCCACGGGCTTGTCGGCGTGGTACAGGAAAGAGAATTGTTCAAACGTATTCGTATTGACTAGAGCCGCATTACCCTGCGGGCGCAGCGCGCGCGCCTCCGGGTACTCCTCATAGAGTTTCTCGGTGTATCGGTACGAGCGAGAACTCGTAATCCCAGTATCCACCAGGGACTCGGCACTTGATTCGCGAACTTTTTGCTGGATGGCGTTAAGCTCTTCGTATGCCGTAAATACCTCAATTGGCAATCCTGGGCGGTCTGCGTCCCGGTACGTCACAGCTATCCCAGCACGAATCTTGGTGCCAGGAAAGAGTTCTGAGCTGTCGCGAACGTAAATTGGGACCGTAAGGTGCGGGTCGGCGAGCATCCTCGCATTCCATGCCTTGGGTGTGAATCCTGCATTGAAGAGGAAGCGGGCTGGCGTGATGAGCACAGATTTGTGCGAAACTTCGTAAGCTGCGTCCACGAATAGGTGGTAAACTGGCGTATCGCGAGTGCCGCCGCCTTGGGCCTCCTCCTGATAGGGAGGGTTGCCGATGACGACATCGAACTTCTTGGTCACGTCAGTCGTCTCCTAGCATCTCGTTGACTACCTGTTCGCGTTCCTCGGAGGTCATGTGGGCGAGGTTGCCGACGCGGAAGTGTCCAGAGTCTTTCAGCCATGCCCGACGCTCTGGCACTCCACCGCTGACGGCCTCGAGGGTGATGTCGTGCAAGATCTCGTTGTGACTCATCTCGAAGACTTGCCGTGTGAGGATGTGCCGTAAGCGCTCATCCGGGTCAGGGATCACGTCACGCAGTCCGGCGTCGAGTCGGCGTACGATCTCCATGCAGAACAGGCCTGCGGTGGAAAACAGGTCGGCGAACGTTTTGTCGGGGTCGGAGAAGATGCCCGGGTCCTGTTCTTCCAGGGTGTCGCACATGAGCGTCACGACGCTCTTCGGTGTGAACACGAGTGAGGTCTTCTGTTGCGGGATGTACGCGAAGATGTCCTCGGCGAGGTCCGGGTTGAAGTAGTCGGCGAGCTCGGCCTTCTTGTTGAGGAACTCCTGGATCGCCTGGTTGAAAACTGCCTCGTCGAACAGGCCCGGGACCTTGGTGACCTCCCCGGTCGCCGGGTCGGTGACGTCACGACCGCCGCGGAGCTTGCGGAAGTCTTCCTCGGAAATCCCCGTGATCTCTGCGAATATGTCGTCGGGGGTGTAGTCGTCGAAGTTGGCGAGCGTGATGTTCCGGTCTCCGTACGCCATAAGAAACATCGGGATCGTCCGTGCGAACCCGCGCAAGTGGTCGCGGGCGATGTCCATCGTCTTGTTTGCAGCCGATTGAGCCTTCTTGGTCTCCTCACGTCTCACGACGGTCTCGGTGACGGTGTCGAGGGTGTCATGGACGACCGCGAGTATCTGTGCATCGAGCTCTGCCCTTGCCTCGGCCTTCCTGGAATCGAGTGCCTGGAACTCGGCCTCGGTCGCAGTGTCTTTGGCTTCGGCGTCGATGTGGTTCATGGCGATCTGGTGGTCCACGTAGGCCCTCTCCACCCTGGCCTTCACCTGGGCCTCGGTGGCTTTCTCATCGTTCTGGACCTGCTTGGCCGTCATCCCGTACTCGGCTCCGGCCCTGGCCCGTGTCTCACGCGCCTTCTCCGTCACGACCGCAGCGACCTGCTTGGCCGCCTCGGCCGCCTTCGTGGTTGCCGGGTCGAGCGACAGCACATCTTCGTCGGAGTAGATCGGCGTGCCCAACTCGGCGACCTTCGGGTTGATGACGGTGGCCGCGTCGACCTGCACATTTCCGTCAGCATCGGTGGTCGGCGGCGGGACGGGCACCTCGACCGGCTTGCCCTTATCGACCTTCTTCTCCTTGGCGACGGGGAGCTGATTGAGGATGTCCTCGAAGTGCTCCACTGCGCGGAAGATGCCGGACACGTTTGCGAAAAGAAGGTTCGACAGGAAGCCTTGCCGCACGACCTCGCGCGCCTTGAACACCTGCGGGAACGTGAGCACCTGCGCGGCATCGAGCTCGATCATCCGGCCCTCAGGGTCTTCACCTAGGATCGGGAAGAAGTTGAGCAGCTGGCGGATGTTCTCCCTGCGCTCAGCGGCATCGACCGGCGGGCGCGGCGCGAGGTTGTTCGCGAACGCATCGAAGATCGTCAGCGTCCGTTCGGGGGCGAAGTCGAAGATGTAGGCGTTCTTCTTCTGGAGCACCTTGTCGCCACGCATGAAAGTGCACGGGTTCTGCGAACGGAACGCTGCCTGCATGTAGAGCGCGGGCGAAGACAGGTTGGACAGCATGATGACCGCCGTCCACTCGGGCACGGTCACGCCCGTGGTCAACTGACCGACCGAGAGCGTGATCGTCTTGCTGCCTTCGGCCTCCGCCTTCTCGATCGCGTTACGGACCTTGTCGAGGGACTTGCCCACGGTGACAGAGTCGTCCGCGTCCTCGTCCAGGCCGTCGTTCTCGTCCGTGTGGGGTCGGCCATCGCCAGCCGCGAGGATCACCGTGTACTCGCCGAAGACTGGGTGCTTCTTGAGCATTCGCTCCAGCGCCTTCGCCGACGCGACCCGGTTGAGCAGCCAGAACGAGTGCCGGATCTCGTCCCTCAACTCCGAGGTGGAGAACGGGTACTTTTCCTGTGTCGCCAATGCGTCGAGGAACCGTGCCACGTCGGCCTCATAGACGAAGTATCCGTTCTCCTTGGTCGCGAAGAACTCCGCCAGGTCGAACGTGTAGTCCACATTGCCCGCCTCGTCGTCGAGCGCGACGCCCTCGGCGAGCTTGTCGGTGACCATCGGAGAGAGTTGATAGGTCAGCAGGTTGAGGGTCGGGAGCTGGGCATAGGGGTTGTCGACCGCGTCGTCCGCCCACTCCTCCTTCGCGGTCTGTTCGTCCTCATACGTCCAGTTGAAGATCTGGTCCTCACCGAAGCGCCCCGACGCCAGTGCCTTGAACGGGGTTCCCGACAGGTGCAGCGTGTGACGGCGCTTGATCTGGCTGAACGCGACGTCGGTTTTCGTCGTGTCGATGCCCTCGTGCGCCTCGTCGATGACCAGCAGGTCCCAGTCGAAGTCGGCGATGTGCTTGAGCTTGTCGAACGAGCCCCCGAAGTACTGCGACCCCTTGAGGTCCTGGAGCGAGACGAACTCGATGATGCGCGGATCGGCGTCGACGTTCTCTCGCGAGTACGCGCGCCACTGCTCGCGCGTCATCGGGCTGCGACCGGCCAGCGACGGTGAGTCGGAGACGAACTGGTAGCTGGTCTGGTGGGCGATGAACCGCTGGTAGTCGTCGAACCACGGGTTGGCGATCGCCGGTCGGTTGGTGACGATCAGCGCACGCTTGACGTCCAGCTTCCGCATCATGTCGTACGTCGTCAACGTCTTGCCGAACCGCGGCTTCGCGTTCCACAACACCTCATTGACGCCAGCCGAGCCGAACGACGCCGTTGCCTGTGCGACGGCCTGCTGCTGCTCTGGCCGCAACGTGTAGTCGTCCTGTGACGTGCCGGGCGGCGTTGTAAAGGATCTCGAGGCGAAGTCGAAGAAGTACTGCTGACTCGTCTTCGGGGCGCCGGCGAACTTGTGCCACTCGGTGCGATGCGGAGTGACGTTCGGGTCGATCTCACGCTCGATGCCCTGCTGCTTGAGGAACGCATGGAAGTCGGAGTCGCGGAACGTCCCTCCGTCCTCGGTCATGAACATCGCCCTGTACGCCCAGACCTTGATCTTCGAGATGTTGAGCTGGGATGCCTGCTGGCTGATGCGCGTGTCCGCCGAGTCCTGCTCGGTGTACCCGATCTTCTCCCACCCCTCGTACTTGGGGATGTCGGGGGTCCTCCACGAGTAGATGAACGGGACGACCTCACGGAACGTGCTGATGTTGGGAGCGTTGGTCACAACTGGTCGGCCTTCACTTCTTCGTGGACGCGGTCAATACGACACGGTACGTAACGGATGGGATCGATGAGCGAACCGAACAGGTCAGGCGATGGCGCCGCAGCTCGCAGTGAGTTGAAGGTGAACGGCTCGCGGACCACGAAGCCGGCGCCGGAGGGGTCACGGTGCCACCACGAGAACTCGATCTCCTCACCCTCGGGCGACAAGCCAGTGAGGGTGTTACCTCGGACGATATTGGTATCCACGAGAAACCTGGCGGCTCGAATGAGACCGGTGTCAGGGCCACACGGACGACCGTTGTCGGTGTGGAAGGCGAGGAAGACGTCGAGCATCGCGGCCTTGGCGTCGGCATGATTGTCTTCGAGGAGCTCGACGCCGTAGATCGACGCGAGAGCGAACAGGGACTCGTCAGCCCACCGGTCCGGCTCGTAGTGCTGCTGGATCGCGTGGAGCTTGCGCTGGAGGATCGCGACGAGGAAGTTGCCGTCGCCAGCCGCGGGCTCGAGAACCGTCTTGTCGACGAACTCCGGCCCGGTCTCGAGGTCCTCTCGGACCATGTCGAGCATCTGGTCGACCATGTGGCGTGGTGTGAATACCTCACCGTGGGCCTTGACTCGCCGACGCGACCTCACGAGCAGCTCCTCGTCGATGGTCTGCGTCACTCAGGTCTCCTCTACCGCGCCCGGCGGGCGCCCCACCAGGCTACAGCCTGAGATGCCCCGCCCCGAGCCTTCCGGTGGGTGGTCGTTTACGCGGCCCCGGGAGGCTCACGACGGTTCAGTCCTGCACTGAAGGAGAGCACATGCAATACGGCCCATCCTGCGTCGCCCTCAATTTCACAACGCACGGATTGCGAAAGTCGGCTCACGCAGACACGATCAGGACTGATGCTGTCGCTTCGTCAGCAACGTGCTGAACGTCGAACCTTCCGAGCGGCCTGAATGAGCGTCAACCTGTCCGAGCTGCTGCGGGACGCCACGCGCGCGGAGCACGAGCACGCGGAGACCCGCACCTTCGTCACCGACCTCATGGGTGGCGCTCTCGGCCGGGACGCCTATATCGACCTCGCCCGGCAGCACCACGCGATCTACACCGCCCTCGAGGAGGCGGGCGCACGGCTCGCGGACGACCCGGTCGCCGGCGCATTCGTCCGCTACGAGCTCCTCCGGGCTCAGGCCGCCGCGGACGACCTCCACACGCTCGCGGGCGCCGACTGGGCCGAGCTCGAGGTGCTCCCTGCGACCCGCGAGTACGTGGCGCGGCTGCAGTCGATCGACGACGCCGCCACTTACCTCGCGCACGCCTACACCCGCTACCTCGGCGACCTGTCCGGCGGCCAGATCATCGCGCGGATGCTGCAGCGCCACTACGGGATGACGCCCGACGAGCTGGCCTTCTACACGTTCGCCGAGATCCCCAAGACCAAGCCCTACAAGGACGAGTGGCGCTCCGCGATGGACGCCGCCGCCCTCACTGCCACCGAACGCGAGCGCTGCGTCGCCGAGGCGAAGCTCGCCTTCGACCTCAACGCGGCGCTGTTCGTCGCGCTCGACGAACGGCACAGGGCCCAGGTCGACGCCGAGGCGACGGCCTGAGCCCTGCCCCCGCGGGCCACACCCGCGCCTGACTGCTACTCCTGCGGCTCGACGAAGATCGAGTCGTAGTCCGGCTCCTCGGAGATCATCCCCTGCTCGACGGCCGCCGCGGCGAACGCGCGGACGCTGTCCTGGTCGAGCCCCGGCACGTAGGTCGCGAGGTTCGCACCGGCGACGAGCTCCGGGTCGAGGTCGAGGGTCTCGGCGATGACGCGACGCACCTCGTCGGGGTTGTCGGTCGCGTACTGGTTGGCCTGATCCATCGCCCGCTGGAAACCGGCAACCACCTCGGGGTTGGCCTCGGCGAACGCGCCGGAGGTGATGTAGTACCCGAGCTGGGTCTCCGGGAACGACTCGACGAAGTTCGAGCTGAGGTTGACGAAGTCGTGGCTCTCGGAGATCGAGCGGTGCGGCTCGACCGACCAGATCGCGTCGACGTCCCCGCGCTCGAGCGCCGCCGGCATGTCCGAGTAGTTCATCGGCGTGAACTCCAGCGAGGAGCCGTCCACCCCGGCCTCCTCGAGGGCGGTGATGATGGTGAGGTCACCGAGGTTGTTGACGGAGTTGACGGCGATGTTCGCGCCCTCGAGGTCCGCCGCGGTCTCGAACCCGCTGTCCGGCAGCACGAAGATCCCCGACGTGTCCGCCTCCGGGTCCGAGCCCGTGCCGCAGCAGTTGGAAACGAACTGGACGTCGAGGCCCTGGTCGATCGCCTGCAGGTCGCTGACCACGTTCGCGTAGCCGATCGGGCTCTCCTGGTTGACCACCGAGGGGACGATGGCCGAGCCGGCCTCCGCGATCTGCACGGTGACGTCGAGGCCCTCCTCCTCGAAGAAGCCCTCCTCCACACCGAGGTGCAGCGGGCCGGCGTCCATCGTCGTGATCTGCATGACCGTCAGCTCGACGAGGCCCTCCTCGTTCTCGGCCACCTCCTCTCCCCCGCCACCACACGCGGCGAGGGTGAGGGCGGAGGCGGCGAACGCTGCGGCGGCGACGAGGCGCCGGGGGGTGCTGGTCATCAGGGGTCCTTCGTCTGGATGGGTCGTGCAACAGGTCGTGCGGGTCGAACAGTCAGGTCGTGCAGTCGGGTCGCGCGACGGGCTGGTCGCCCGCCGCGGCGCGGATCAGATCGTGTACTCGGGATCCGGCTGCGGGGCGGTGACGAGCTCGCGGATCTCGGAGAACACGCGCGCCCGCAGCTCGGCGAACCGCGGCAGCGCCTTGGTGCGGATCTGGTCGCGGTCGGCCGGTAGGTCGATGTCGACGATCGTCCCGATGCGGCTCGGCGACTTCGTCATCACCGCCACGCGGTCGGAGAGGTAGACGGACTCGTCGACGTCGTGGGTGACGAAGACGACCGTCATCTCGGACTCGGCCCGCAGCGTGAGGACGAGGTCCTCGAGGTCGGCGCGGGTCTGGGCGTCCACGGACGCGAACGGCTCGTCCATGATGAGCACCTTCGGCCGGTAGGCGAGCGCGCGGGCGATGGCCACGCGCTGCTGCATGCCGCCGGAGAGCTGCCACGGGTGCTTGCGCCCGACGCCCTCGAGCCCCACCTCGGCCAGTGCCCGCTCCACCCGCTCGGCGCGCTCCGCCTTGCCCACGCCGCGCGCCTTGAGCGGCAGCCCCACGTTGGACGCCACCGTGAACCACGGGAACAGCGAGCGGGAGTAGTCCTGGAGGACCACGGCGAACTCGTCGGGCACGGAGGTCACGGCCCGGCCGTCGAACTCCACGGTCCCCGAGGTGGCGGGCTGGAGGCCGGCAAGGCAGCGCAGGAGCGTCGTCTTGCCGGCGCCGGACGGGCCGACGATCGACAGGAACTCGCCGTCGGCCACGTCGAGCGTGATGTCGGCGAGCGCCTGGAACGCGGTCGGGCCGTCGCCGTAGGTCTTGGTGAGCTTCTCGATGCGGAGCATGTCGGCTTTCTGGGGGTCGGGAGGTGGGGCGGACGGGGACGGGATCGGGTGCCGGGTCGGTGGTGGCCGTTCGTCGTCGTGCGTCAGTCGGCCTGGTCGTAGTGCCAGCGCAGGGAACGACGCTCGAGCGCCGCGAACGCCAGGTTGAGGAGCACCCCGAGCGTGCCGAGGATGACGATCGCGCCCCACACGGCGGCGAGGTTGAACGAGCTCTGGGCGGTCATGAGGATGTGGCCGATCCCCAGGTTCGTCCCCGTCATCTCGCTGGTCACCACGAGGATGAGGCCGAGCGGGATCGCCACGCGGATCCCGGACGCGGCCCGGGGTGCGATCGCGGGCACGACGACGAAGAGCTGCCGGAACGGACCGCGGATGTTGAAGCTGCGGGTCGTGTCGTGCAGCTGGGACGGCAGGGCGCGGCAGGCGTCGACCACGTTGAGCAGGATCGGGAAGAAGCAGCCGAGCGCGATGATGAAGATCTTCATCTCGGTGCCGATGCCGAACAGGACCATGGCGAACGGGACGAGCGCGGTGGCCGGGATGGCGCGGACGAACTCGAACGTGGGCGAGATGGCCCGGTCGACGATCCGCACCTGCCCCACGAGCAGCCCGATCCCGATGCCGGCCACGATGGCGATGCCGAGCCCGGCGAACAGGTTGATGAGCGAGGACACGAGGTGCTCGGTGCCCGGGCCGGTCAGCCAGTACTCCACGACGCCGGTGAGGACGTCGGGCATCGGCGGGTAGTAGATGTTCGTCGACGAGGCGGAGGTGGCCCACCAGATCGCGAGGGCGAGGACGGCGCCGAGCACCTTGAGCAGGTTGAGGCGGGTCGCGCGGCTCATCGGGTCCCCTTCCGCACGGACGGGTGCCAGGAGATCGCGCGGTCCCCCACCCACCGGATGGCGGCGTTGAGGACGAGCCCCACGATGCCGATGACGACGATGTAGGCGTACATGCGCGCGAGCTCGCCGCCGGAGCGGGCGAGGTTGAGGCCCTGCCCGAGCCCGGGCACGCCGATGAGGATCTCGGTGGTCACCACGATGACGAGCGCCATCGCCGACGCGATCCGCACGCCCGTGATGAGCTGCGGCAGCATCGAGGGCAGGTAGACCCAGGCGATGCGCTGCCGGCCGTTGAGTCCGAACGCGGCCGCGGTCTCCCGCGCGACCGGGTCGACGGAGCGGGCCGAGTCGATCGCCGCGACGAGCATCTGCCAGAACGCGGCGAACGAGGCGAGGAAGACCTCCCCGGTGCGGCCGCCGCCGATGAGGAGGATGACGAGCGGGATGAGCGCGATCGACGGCAGGGGGCGCAGGAACTCCACCAGCGGCGTGGTGAGCGCCCGGAGCGACTCGACGGAGCCGAGGAGGATACCGACCAGCGTGCCGAGCACCGCGGCGATCCCGAGGGACATCGCCCACCCGGTGACGGTGGAGCCGATGTGCCCCCACAGGGTGGCGCCGCCGAGGAGCGTGACGAGCTCGCCCCCGATCTCGGTGGGCGGGGGCAGGTAGTCGGACGGGATCGCCCCGGTCACCGCGAGGACCTGCAGGAGGGCGAGAAGGAGCACGACGACGCCGAGCGGCAGCAGCACGTCGCCCGCTCGGCGGACGCGCAGCCGGCTCCGGACCCGGGCGGGGGCGACGCTCACGAGGCCGCTCCGTCCGCGCGCGGCGACGTGCTCGCTCGCGCACTCGGCGCGAACCGCTCGGCCGCCGGGTCGTCCGGGCTCCCCGCCTGGTCGTCCAGGGCTGCCGCGAGCTCGAGGGCGCGGCGCTCGAGGAGGTGGCGGTCCACCTTGTTCGTGCCGGACAGCGGGAGCTCGTCGACCACGTGGACGCGCCGCGGGTGGGCGAAGGGCTCGAGGTGGTCGAGCGTGTGGCGGCGCAGCTCGTCCTCGCCGGTGGTGGCGCCGTCGGTGAGTACGACGAACGCGACCGGCTTGGCGCCCTTGATCTCGTCGGGCACGGGCACGACGGCGGCGTGCAGCACGGCCGGGTGCGCCTCGAGGACCTGCTCGACGGCGCGCGGGTATACGTTCTCGCCGCCCGAGGAGAACATGTCGTCCTCGCGGCCGGCGAAGAAGTAGTAGCCGTCGTCGTCGACCTCGAAGACGTCCTTCGAGTGGTAGAAGCCGTCCGCGGTCAGCGGGCTGGGGACGTCGGGGCGCTCGTGGTAGCCGCTCATGAGGGCCGGGCAGCGGATCTCGAGGACGCCGCGGCGCGGGTCGACGCTCCCGTCGGCTCCGACGAGCCGCAGCTCGACGTGCGGGGAGGCGAGGCCGACGCTGCCTGTCGGCGTCGGGCGGCCCGGGTCCTCCGTGAAGGCGACCGGGCCGGACTCGGTGGTCCCGTACCCGAAGCGGACGTGGGCGCGCGGGAAGAGGGTGGCGATGGCGGACAGGAGGTCGTCGCTCGCGGGCGCGGAGCCGACGAACACGAAGGCGACGGAGGTGAGGTCGAGGGACTCGACGAGGTCGTGCTCGCGCAGGAGGAGGGCGAACATCGGGGGCACGCCGGTCACCCGGGTCACGCGCTCGTCGGCGCTGACCTGGAGGAACGCGCGGGCGTCGAAGGCCTCGAGGAGGACCACGGTAGAGCCGGCGGCGAGGACGCCCTGGACGTTGGCGAGCGCGTTCATGTGGTACAGCGGCGCGGCCACGAGGGCGCGGTCGCCGCCCGCTCCCCCGCCGGACCCCATCCCGACGGCGATGACCCACAGGTGGCTGGCGTGCGAGAGGACGACGCCCTTGGGGCGGCCCGTCGAGCCGGAGGTGTAGAGGATCATGCCGGGCTCGGCGGTGTCGACTGTGCGGCGCGGGGCGCGGGCGATGGGCTCGGTGCGACCCGTAGGGGCGGCGCCGTCGAGGACGGAGTCGAGCGGGGCGATCGTCACGCCGGCGGGGACGTCGGTGACGGACGCCGGGTCGTCGGCCAGCAGGAGGTCGGCGCCGGAGTTGTCGAGGACGTAGCGCACGCCGTCGGCGGGCAGGCGGTGGCTGACCGGGACGGGGACGAGGCCGGCGCGCTGGGCGGCGTAGAAGGCCACGAGCCAGGCGCCGGAGTTGAGGCCGAGGATCGCGATGCGCGCGCCGGGGGCGTGGCCGGCGGCGAGGCGGTCGGCCTGGGCCTCGATCGCCCGCTCGAGGTCGGCGTACGTCCACCGCGTGGTGACGCCGGCGCGGACCTCGACGAGGGCCTCGGCCTCCGGGTGGTCGGTCGCGACGGCGGCCCCGAGGTTGTCGTACTGGGCGGTCATGCGGGGGTGTGCTCCTGGTGGGAGGTGTCGGGCCCGGTGGGCTCGGAGGTGGTGCCGGACTGGCCGGCCTCCTGCTGGTCGGCCTGCTGGTCGGCCTGCTGGTGCGCGGCGGCGCGGCGGGCGTCGGCGGCGGCGCGGCCCTGCTCGGCCACGGCCGAGAGGAACGACCCGCGGCCGACGGCGAGGAGGCGCCCGTCGGCGTCGTGGACCTCGGCCTCGGCGTGGCTGACCTGCCGGCCGGGGCGGATCGCGCGGCCGGTCACCCGCAGGAGCCCGGGCTGGGCGGCGCGGAGGTAGTTGACGGAGAGGTCGATGGTGGGCACGCCGGTGCCCAGCGCCCCGACGAGCGCCCAGTCCGCCGCGAGGTCGAGCAGCGTGGCGAGGATGCCGCCGTGGACGTACCCGGCGTCGACGTCCGCGATGAACTCCTCGCGGGCCTCGACCTCGATGACGACGCTGCTGCGCGTCACGTCGACCACGCGCAGACCGAGCCAGCGGTGGTACGGGCTGCGCAGGAGCTCGGCCTCGACCTCGGCGGCCGTGAGGAGGGGCAGCTGCTCGCGGGGGCTCATGCGGTCGCCGGCGTGGTCGCGGCCGCGGGCTCCTGGTTGGCCTGCGTGCCGGCGGCGGACTCCTGGCCGCTCTCGAGCCACGGGTCGACGACGACCTTCCCGACCACCCCGCGGTCCCGCACCTTCGCGAGCCCCTCGGCGGCGCGGTCGAGCGGCAGCACCTCGTCGACGACGGGGGCGAGCTTCCCGGCGGCGACGTCGTCGAGGAGGGCGACGAAGTCCTCCCGGCCGAACCCGTTGGAGCCGATGATCTGGAGCTCGAAGGTCCAGATGTAGCGCAGGTCCTCGACCGGGTCGAAGCCGGCGGTGGCGCCGCAGACGAGGATCCGGCCGCCGAGCGCCGTGCTCTTGAGCGTGGGCTTCCAGGTGTCGCCGCCGGTGAAGTTGACGATGACGTCGAAGCCGGTGTCGGAGGTGAAGCGGTTCGGCTTGCCGAGGTGCTCCTTGGTCCAGGCGTAGAAGTCCTGCTCCTTGTAGTTGATGACGTCGTCGGCGCCGAGCTCGCGCATGCGCTGCGCCTTCTCCTCGGACCCGACGGCGGCCACCACCCAGGCGCCGAGCTGCTTGGCGAGGAGGACGGCGGCGGTGCCGACGCCGCCCGACGCCCCGAGGACGAGCACGCGGTCGCCGGCGCTCACCTTGCCCTTGCCGACGACCATGCGGTGGGCGGTGCCGTAGGCGACGGGCAGGGCGGCGGCCTGCTCGAACGTCACGGCGTCGGGGATCGCGATGAGCTGCTCGGCGGCGACGAGGGCGTACTGGGCGAGGCCGCCGTCGACCATCTCGCCCATGAGCTCGCCGGTCTCGCGCAGCGGGTTGACGAGCACGCGGTCGCCGACGTTCCAGCCGGTCACTCCCTCGCCGAGCTCGGAGACCTCACCCACGACGTCGAGACCCGGCACGATCGGCATCGGCACGGTAATCCCGGGCATGCCCTTGACCGTGAAGATGTCGTGGTAGTTGAGCGAGGTGGCGCGGACCTTGACGACCGCGAAGCCGGGCGTCGCCTGGGGGCGGGGGTGGTTCTCCTCCAGGGTGAGGCCGTCGATCTCGCCGTGCTCGTGCAGGACGACTGCCCGCATGGTCTCCGTCATGGTCCTCTTCTCGTGGGTCGTGCTGGTGGTGGTGCTGGTTCGCGTGGTGCTGGTGGTCAGAACGTGAGCTCGCCGGCCGGGCCGCGGACGGTGAGGCCGAGGGCTCGCGCCGCTCCGCCTGGCGCTGCCGGCTCCCCCGCCGCGACCTCGAGGTCGGTGCCGAGGGCCGCGAGGACGCGTCGGTAGGTCTCCGGCTCCGGGTGGCTCGCGGTGAAGGAGACGAGCTCGAGCCGGGCGGCGGTGCTGGCCGCGGGCGAGGTGGTGCTCCCCCAGTCGATGAGGAACGGCACGATGCCGGTCGGCTCGGAGACGGGCCGCGTGAGTCGCCACTCGAGGAGCTCGCCGGACTCGGTGCGGCGGGAGCCGTCGTACGGGGCGCCGGGGTCGATGCCGACGTCGGCCGCGCGGGTCCGGGCGGCGTCGAGATCGCCGGGGTGGATCGCCCAGGTGGAGACGGAGGTGGTGGTGACGTCGTCGAGCCCGAAGGGTCGCCCCGAGGTGACGTCGGTGTTGGCCTCGTCGACGCCGAGCAGCTCGAGGTAGGTGTCGCCGCCGAAGGAGACGAGGTAGTTGCGCGTGCCGAACCGGGGGTGTGCGCCGCCAGGCTCCGGGGCGACTCCGGTGGTGCGCTCGACGAGCCCGACCGCGGCGGCGAGGTCAGGCGTCGTGACGACGACGTGGTCGAGGTCGCGTGGCGCGCTCAACGAGATCCCTCCGGGGGCGTGTGGGTCGTTCGCACGCCGAGGGGACCTCGGGTGCTCATCGACGCTAACGCCGCCGACGGCCCGGTCCATTCCACGACCGCCGTTGGCTCACACCGTGAGACAGCCGACCTCCCGGGCTTTCCCCTCGTCGTCGAGATTGCGGTTTGTCGTCGTCGAGATTGCGGTTGGGGCCCTAACCGCAATCTCGACGAACGCGACGTGCGGCCCTCACCCGCACGATCGACACCCAATGCAGGGTCAGGAGAAGGCGATGCCGCCGTCGACGACCAGGCTCTGCCCCGTGATGAAGCCCGCCGACTCGGAGGCGAGGAACAGCGCCGCCCCGACGAGGTCCTCGGGAACCTCCGCCCGCTTGATCGCGCGCTGCGCGACGACCTTGGGCAGGTAGGCGGGGTCGTTGACGGCGAGGGTCGCCTCGGACTCGACAAGACCGGGGACGACGACGTTGACGGTGATGCCGTCGTCGCCGAGCTCCTTGGCCAGCGAACGGGTGATGGCGTGGACGGCGCCCTTGGAGGCCACGTAGTGGGCGTTGAAGGGGACGCCGTGGACGGTGGTGGAGCCGATGTTGATGATCCGACCGCGGCCGCTCGCGCGCAGGAGCGGGTGGAGGGCCTTGACGGTCAGCCAGGTGCCGGTGGCGTTGACCCGCAGGACCTGGTCCCACTCCTCCAGCGTGATGTCGTCGAACGACTTCTTCGAGCCGATGCCCATGTAGTAGCTGGCGTTGTTGAGCAGGACGTCGACGTGGCCGAGGTGCTTCTCGCAGTGCGCGGCGAGGTCGGCGACGGAGTCCGGGGAGCCGACGTCGGTGGGGTGGAACGTGACGTCGTGGCCGTCGGCGGTGAGGCGGGCCGCGAGCTCCGGTCCCGGCTCACGGTGGCCGGCGATGACGACGCGCGCCCCCGCTGCCGCGAACGCCTCGACGAACGTGGCGCCGATGCCGCGCGCGCCGCCGGAGATGACGGCGGTGGTGCCGGGAGTGACCGTCGGGCTCGGGAAGGATGCGGTGTCGCGGGTCTGCGCGGACTCGTGCGCCGGGGGTGGGGTCTGGGAGGTCACCGGAGCGAGGGTACGTGAGGCCTTGGCGCGTGCCCGGCCTCTGCCGTTGCACGCGATTTCGTCGTACGGTTCGTCCTATGAGAACTCTGACGATCCGCACTGACTCGGAGGTTGAACGAGCGCTCGAGGCGCTCACCCGCGACGGAGCCTCCCGATCCGACGCTGCGCGCTCAGCGATCCTGGCCGCGGAGCGGGCCGACCGGCGAGCCCGGCTCCGTGCGGAGGCCGAGTCTCTGCGTAACGATCCCGACGACGTGGCCGAGTCGCGCGCGCTCGCCGCCGACATGGACGCGCTCCGTGCGTGGTGACATCTACCGGCTCAGGGCGCCGAAGGACTCACGCGGTCATGAGCAGGGCGGCGCACGGCTCGCCGTCGTCGTGCAGTCCGACGACCTCCCGCTGTCGACGTGGCTGGTCGCACCCACATCGACGGGCCGACGACCGGCCTCGTTCCGCCCGGAGGTCAGGGTTCTCGGCTCCACGACCCGAGTGATGCTGGAGCAGATGACCGTCGTCGACCCGGAGGTACGGCTCGGCGAATTCGTCGGAAGGCTCGACACAGCCGAGCTGCACGCCGTCGACGAGGCGCTGCTCCTGGTGCTCGGCCTGGACTGAATGCCGCGATGCCGGCCCTACGACCGCGCCCGCCCTGGTCACTCAGTCAACGTTCCACACCTCACCCACGCCCGACCGCCTTACTCGCTCCGCGCCCGTAGCACCGTCGCCGCGACACCCAGCACGGCGGCGATCCCGAGCCCGATCGCGAACAGCGTCGCGAAATCTCCCCGGTCGGCGAACACCGCGCCCAGGGCGGTTCCGGCCGCGCTGCCGATGAACAGTGACGACGCGAAGAGGCTGACAGTTGTCGCACGGGCGTCGGGCACGACCTCGGTGGCCCACTTCTGCAGCGTGGAGTGCATGAACGCCCACGCACCCGCCAGGAGGGCACACGCGACGAGCACACCGACGGTGCCGCGATCCAGGACGAGCCCCACGAACGCGCCGGCACCGGAAGTGCCGCCGACGGCGACCAGCTGCGTCTGGGTCATGCGGTCCGCGACGGCCTTGACGACGCGGGTGGCCAGGATGACGGCCACGCCGTAGGCCGCGGTGACGACTCCGGACAGCGTGGTGCTCATCCCCTGGTTCTGCAGCACCGTCGGCAGGAGGTTGAGCACGCTGAGCAGCACGACCCCTTCGACGAACGCGAGGGCGAAGACGACGAGCGCCCACCGGTTGCCGAGGACGCGCGTGAGCGCCGCCCGTACCGAGAGCCGCTCGCCCTGCGCCGTGACCTCCGGCAGACGGGACATCAGCACGACGACGACGAGCACCACCACCGCCGGGATCCCGAATGCCAGCCGCCAGCTCGCGAGATCGGCCAGGGCGGCACCCCCGAGCGTGGCCGCGGCCATCCCGACGGCCGTCATCATCATGATGTCCGTCAGCGGGCCGTGGCGTCGGGCCACAGGGACGGTGTCCCCCACGTAGATCAGAGCGCCAGGGACGATGGCTGCGTAGGCACCACCGGCGACGAACCTCGTCACCAGCAGCGTCGCCACGTCCGGCGCAGCCGCGGTGGCGATGCCCGCGACCGCCGCGAGGAGCAGCGCGAGACGCATGGTGCGCACGCGCCCGAGCCGGTCCGAGATCATGCCCCACACGATCTGCATGACCCCGTAGCCCACGAGGTAGACCGAGGCGATGATGCCGGCATCCGCCAGCGAGATCCCGAGATCGTCCGCGATCGCCAGCAGCAACGGCGCGATGACGAGGCGGTCGAACGAGCTGCAGAAGACCGCGAGGTGCAGGAGCCGCAACGACGGCTCCCTGGTCATGGCACTCACCTTGCCAGGTCGGATCTCGACAGGTCCGTCAGGACCGAGCACGACGACGACGGAGCACGCGTCCAGGCCGACGCCTCGCCTCCCGCGGGTCGCCGCATGCCGGAGGACGACACCGTGGAGTGCTCGGGGCCGACCGGACGCATCCTGCTGGGCGGGCCCTGCGGCCGGAGCCGTGTCCAGCCGCAGGCACTCGCGCTAGAGCACCCGGAGGAAGACCGGGGTGCCCGCGACCCAGCGGTTCGGGCCCTCGCGGGTGCCCATGCCGGGGTTCCAGGCGCCGATGTTCTGGCCGTTGCCCGTGTAGATCGCCACGTGGCCGGGCCACCAGATGAGGTCGCCCGGACGCGCCTGGCTCGCCGGCACCTGCTCGAAGTGGGCGAACGCGCCCCACGCCGTGGTGCGCGGCAGGGTGACGCCGAACTGCCCGTAGACGTACCCGGCGAAGCCGATGCAGTCCCAGCCACCCGGCGTGGTCCCGCCCCAGACGTACGGCGACCCGGTGTACTGGCGTGCCACCGAGACGACGGCGTCGCCGCGCCACGCTGGAGCGGCCGCCGGGGGCGGGGTGGGCTCGGGCGCAGGAGCGGGGGCCGGAGGAGCAGGTGCAGGAGCCGGCACGGGCGCCGGGGCCGGCGCGGGAGCAGGCTCAGGTGCCGGCGCAGGCCGCGGGGCGGGAGCGGGCTCCGGCTCAGGGGCGGGAGCTGGTGCAGGGCGCGGGGCGGGCTCCGGCTCGGGCTCGGGCTCGGGCTCGGGCTCGGGCTCGGGCTCGGGCTCGGGCTCGGGTGCAGGCTCCGGCGCGGGAACCGGCTCCGCCGCAGGCTCTGCCGCGGGAGTCGGCTCAGGCTCGGGCTCCGGAGCGGGTTCCGGCTCCGGGGTCGGCTCAGGCTCAGGCTCGGGGGTCGGCTCGGGCTCCGGCGTCGGCTCGGGCTCCGGCGTCGGCTCTGGAGTCGGCTCAGGCTCGACCACCGGCTCGGGCTCAGGTGCAGGCTCAACCACCGGCTCGGGCTCCGGCGCAGGCTCGGGAGTCGGCTCAGGCTCCACGACCGGCTCGGGCTCCGCCACCTGCACGGGCTCGGGCTCGACGACCGGCTCCGGCTCCGGCTCTGCGAGCGGGCCCCGGTCGATCGCAAACGTGCTGCGTCCGTCGGCGCGGATCCCGACGACGATCGGGTCGCCCGCCTGCCCGTAGTGGAAGACGTGGTCGGCGGCACCGTGGTCGCGGGCGTTACGCACGTACATGGCGTTGCCGCGGCGGACGGTCACGGAGACGGAGCCGTCGCCGTCCCAGTCGCCGACGAACAGGGCGTCGCCCTGGGCACCCGGCTCCATCGTCGTCGTGCGCGTCTCGTCGGCACCGGACAGCGGAGCGGCCGGCTCGTTCGAGGGCCAGGCGGCCATCGCGCGGGTCGGCGTGAGCGGCCGCGTGGACTCGGGGCCGAAGGTGAAGGCACTCGTCGTCGTCGATCCGAAGGTGAAGGCGCTCGACGCCGCGATCGGCCCGTGCATGGCGATCCGCGCGAACTGCTCCCCCTGGGGCGTCGTTCCCACGTTGCCGTCCGTGCCGTACGCGGCCGAGCTGGCCACGCACGCGATCGCCAGGCCCATGCCCGCACCTGCGGGCAGCCATCTCGTCAGACGCACAGTTCTCTCCTCGTTCGCGCTCAGGCCCCCCAGCCCCGTCCCACCTGCGTCGCTGCACGCGAGTTGTGGTGGCTGTCCCCGGCACGATGGCCGTGTTACTCGTGAGACTAGAGATAAAAAGAGTGCATTAGAGTGACTCGAGTGAAATGAGACGTACATCTCATCGAGACACGGTCGCCACCGAACCGTGACTCGGTCACGACGGTGCTACCAACACGGCCGCCGTTCGTCGTCGTGGGCCGTTCATCGCCTCGTCACCGGCGATTGAGCCGGTGTTCGACCTGGTCAGACATGGTGCGTGCGATCACGCCAGATCACGGCTGATCACACATCCATCCCAGGGGGACCACCATGCGCACGACCACTCGTCGGATCTCGACCGCCGTCGCCACCGCCGCCCTCGCGGCAGCCGTCACGGCTCCCGCCTTCGCGGCCCAGACCGACTCGCTCGAGTCGATCGCCCACCGCGGCGACAAGGAGCACCACCCGGACAACAGCGTCGCGGGCATCCGGAGCGCCGTGGACAAGGGCGCCGACCTCGTCGAGATCGACGTCATCTACAACCCGGACGGCGACACGTTCTTCCTCAACCACGACAACAGGTGCAGCGGCCCCGGCGGCTCGGCCACCATCGACCGGGACGCCTACGAGGTCGTGACCGAGCGGTGCGCGCTACCCGAGCTCGACGACGTCCTGGCCACGTACGGGAGCGAGGGCTACCTGTCGTTCGTCGTCGAGTACAAGTCGACGTCGCGGACCACCACGGAGTCGGCCGACGACCTCGTCGAGACGATCGAGGCGGCCGGCGCGATCGACGACATGTGGGTCTCGTCCCTCGACGACGACCTCCTCGCCGCCGTCCGGGACACCGGCACCGACATCTCGCTCATGCGGGTGCGTGGCTACAGCGGGCCGATCAACGTGGGCGACGCCTGGCTGCGCGAGACCGCCGAGCTCGGCTACGACGCCGCGAACGTCAACATCGGCGCCTGGACCCGCGCGAAGGCCGACCTCGCCGAGTCCCTCGGGCTGGAGACGGTCGGCTGGGCGTGGCCGACCGCGAGCGAGGGCGACAACACCACCGCGATCGAGTACGACCTCGACATGTTCATGACCGACCGGCTCGACGACCTGCACGCCCAGCTCGGCCGCTGAGCGATCGCGGGCTGGCCGGCCCGCCGAGCTCATCCGCACGAACCACCCATCCCCGACACCGCCCTGACTAGCACCAACGGGTGAACGGCCGCGTCGTCGGCCGTTCACCCGCGGGGCGGTCGACGGCCATCGGCCGGTCACTCGCGTTCCGCACGATGTCGGTCGGCGTCACGCCGGTCCCCCAGGCGCCGGTCCCGAGCCGCCGGTCCCTCCGACCGCCTTTCCCCTCCCCTGTGTTCTCCCCACCACCTCGTCAAGGAGCTTCATCTTGCGAACCACCCTGCGTGTCAGCGCCGTTGCGGGCGCCCTCCTCCTCACCGCCGCGTGCGGAGGTGGCGGGTCCGACGACGGGTCGGGCGGCGACGGCGGGTCCTCGGACGACATCGTCATCAGCTACAACACCCCCGCCGAGTGGGCGAACTGGGGCGGCGTGCTCGAGGCGTTCACCGAGGAGACCGGCATCGAGGCGCCGAACGACCCGAAGAACTCGGGCCAGACGCTTGCCGCGCTCGAGGCCGAGGCCGCCGCGCCGGCCGCCGACGTCGCCTACTACGGCATCGTCTTCGGCTACCAGGCCTCCGACGCCGGCCTCGTGACGAGCTACGAGCCCGAGGGGTTCGACGAGATCCCCGAGAACCTCCGCGACGAGGACGGCGAGTGGTTCACCGTCCACCAGGGCGCCGTGGCGTTCATCGTCAACACCGACGAGCTCGGCGACGTGCCCGTGCCGCAGAGCTGGGAGGACCTGACCGACCCGCAGTACGAGGGCATGGTCGGCTACCTCGACCCGACCCAGGCGGCCGTCGGCTACTCGGTCCTCACGGCGGCCAACCTCGCCCTCGGCGGCACGCTCGACGACCCGACCCCGGGCCTCGAGTGGGCGTCCGCGATGGCGGACAACGGAGTCGTCAACCCGGCCCAGACGGCCACGGCCTCCGTGCAGCAGGGCGAGATCCCCATCCTCATCGACGCCGACTTCAACGGCCACCAGCTCGCGGCGGCCGGCGACCCGATCGAGGTCGTCTACCCCGAGGAGGGCTCGCTCGCGATCCCCTACGTCATGAGCCTCGTGGCCGAGGCCCCGCACGAGTCCGCCGGCCAGGCCCTGCTCGACTACTCCCTCAGCGACGAGGCCCAGGCACTGTTCGCTGAGAGCTACCTGCGCCCGGTGCGCGACGTCGAGATCCCCGAGGAGATCGCCGAGGTCTTCCCCGAGAACTACGACGAGCTCGTGACGATCCCGGACTTCGAGGAGATGCAGACCGTCCAGGAGGACGTCCTCGCGCAGTTCGAGTCCGAGGTTCAGTGATCTCTCGGTCCATCGACGGGAGCCGCCGCAGCCCGGCGGCGGCCCTCGTCGCACCGATCGTCCTCGTCCTGCTCGTCCTCCTCGTCTGGCCGATGATCCTGCTCGTCGTGCGCAGCACGGGGGCGGAGGCGGGCGGCTGGAGCCTCGACCGGTACGGCGAGGTGCTGACGAGCAGCCGCTACCTCGAGTCGCTCCTGTTCACCGCCGGGATCGCCGTGGCCTCCACCGTGCTGGCCCTGGTCATCTGCGTGCCGGCGGCCCTGTACCTCGAGCGCGACCGCTCCCGCGCGGGCCGGCTCCTCGCGACGGCGATGACCATCCCCCTCAGCTTGCCCGGGATCGTCATCGGCTTCTTCGTCATCCTGCTCGTGGGCAACACCGGCGTGATCCCCAAGCTCTTCGAGGCGGCGACCGGGGAGCGGGCGCTCCAGATCGCCTACACGTGGGTGGGACTGCTCATCGCCTACCTCTACTTCCAGATCCCGCGCGTGGTGCTCGTGGTGCGCGGCGCGGCCGGGGCCGTCCGTCCGGAGACGATCGAGGCCGCCCGCTCGCTCGGGGCGTCCACCGCGACCATCTACCTCCGCGTCATCCTGCCCGCGCTCCGGCCGGCGATGGCGAGCTCGGCCGCGCTGGCCCTCGCGACCGGGTTCGGCGCGTTCGGCACGGCCGCCACCCTGAGCCGCGACCTCAACGTGCTGCCCGTCGAGATCGCCTCGGCGTTCACGGACGGCTTCCAGCCCGAGCTCGCGGCCACCCTGTCCGTGCTCCTCGCGCTCCTGACCACGGTGATCCTCGTCGGCGTCGGGAACCTCGGGGACGTCAAGGTGAGGAGGAGCGCGCCATGAGCGAGGCGACCACCCCTGCCGGGGTCACGACGACGAACGGCGCACCCGGGCTCTCCGCGGCACCGGACGCTCAGGGAACCCCGGACACCCCCGGGCCGACGACGACGAGCCGGCGCGCGCGGTCCGCCACCCCGCTCCGGCACGACGGCGTCACCCGGGTCGGCCAGGTCCTCGCGATCGTCGCCGCCCTGGTCACCACGCTGCCGATCCCCCTCGTCCTGCTCGTCGCGCTGAGCCGCAGCTGGCGCGAGGGTCCGCTCGGGGGCCTCACCCTCGAGTGGATCGTCGAGGCGTGGGACGACATGGCCGGCAACATCGGCGTGAGCGTGAGCGTGGCGCTGCTCGTGCTCGTCATCGACATGGCCATCGGCCTGCCGGCGGCCTGGGCCATCGCCCGCTACCGGTTCCCGGGCCGGTCGCTGCTCCGGGCCGTGACCAACGTGCCGATCGCCGTGCCGGGCATCGCGCTCGGCCTCGGCCTCATCCTCGCCTACCCGCTGCTGCGCCCCTCGGGAGTGCTGATGATCGGCGGGCACGTGCTCTACACACTGCCGTTCCTCCTCAGCGCGCTCACCCCCGCGATGGCCAGCCCCGCCCTGCGCCTGCAGGAGTCGGTCGCCGAGTCGCTCGGCGCCGGCCCCGTCCGCCGCTTCCTCACGGTGACCCTGCCCGCGTCCCGGGGCGCGCTGCTGGCGGCCACCCTGCTCGTCCTCACCCTGTCCTTCGGAGAGTTCAACGTGTCGTTCTTCCTGTTCACGCCGCTGCAGCAGCCGGTCCCGGTCGTGCTGTACGACGGCTACCTCACCGGCCGCCTCGAGGCCGCCGCCGCCGCGACGGTCCTCTTCCTCGTGCTCGTGGTCCCCGCGGCCCTCGCGCTCGAGCGGCTCGGCGGCGCGAAGATGGGCCAGGCATGAGCGTGACGACGACACCCACGACACCCGGCACGACGTCGACACCCACCGCCCAGGACGCCGCCGCCCTCACCTGCCGCGGCCTCGGCTTCCGCTACCACGGAGCCGAGGGCAACGCCCTGACGAACCTCGACCTCGACGCCGCGCCCGGATCGATCACCGCGCTCGTCGGCCCCTCGGGCTGCGGGAAGACGACGCTCCTCAAGCTCGTCGGCGGGCTCCTGCGTCCCACCGCGGGCACGATCCACGTCGACGACGTCGACACCACCACCGTGCCGCTGGCCAAGCGCCGGGTGGGGTGGGTGCCGCAGCAGTACGCCCTCTTCGACCACCTCGACGTCACAGGCAACGTGACGTTCGGCCTGAAGGCCCAGGGCGTTCCGGCCCAGAAGCGGGCCGAGCGAGTGACGGAGATGCTCGAGCTGTGCCAGATCGCGGACCTCGCCCACCGGCCGGTCACCGAGCTCTCGGGCGGTCAGCGCCAGCGCGTGGCCATCGCCCGCGCGCTCGCGCCCTCGCCCCGGCTGCTCCTCCTCGACGAGCCGCTCGCCGCCCTCGACCCCCAGCTGCGGGTCCTGCTCCGCTCCGAGCTCGCCGCGCTCGTGCGGGCCTCCGGCGTGACCACGCTGCTGGTGACCCACGACCAGGACGAGGCGTTCGCGCTCGGCGACCAGCTCGTGCTGCTGCGCGCGGGGAACCTCGTGCAGTCCGGGGAGCCCGCCGAGCTCTGGGACCGGCCGGCGACCTCGTGGGCGGCGGAGTTCCTCGGCCACGCCGTGGTCGTCCCCGCCACACGGGACGGCGAGCACCACGCGCGTCTCGCCGGCGGCCTCCGCCTCCCGGCGGGAACATCCCCCGACGACGACACCACCAACAGCCTGGAGGACACAGACATGCACGTCGCACTGCGCTGGACCGACCTGACCGCGTATCCCACCGACGCAGAAACCGCCGCGCTCACGAACGGGGCCGCCACCGGCACCGTCGTGACGTCCGAGTTCGCCGGCGACCGGTACCGCCTCACGGTGGCCCTGACCGACGGCCCCACCGTCCCGGCACACAGCGTCTACGCCAGCGAGGTCGACTCGGCCGTCGCCGTGCGGCCCAGCGGCTCGCGCGCGGTCCCGGTGGTGACCCGATGAGCGCGACCCTCACCGTCCTCGGCGCCTCAGCGACCGCGCCGTCCAGCCTCGGCGCCGCCGTCGGCTACCTCCTCCACCACGAGGGCGGGGCCACGCTCGTCGACTGCGGGCCCGGCGTCGTCGCGGAGCTCGCCACGCGCGGCCACCTCGGCGAGCTGAGCTCGATCGTCATCTCCCACGAGCACGCCGACCACTGCGCGGACCTCACGGCCCTCGCCTACCGGCGCGGCTTCCCCGAGCGGCTGCCCGCTGTGCCGATGTGGGCGCCGACGGGCTTCGGGAAGAAGCTCGTCGGGCTCGACGGCGTCTACGGGATCCCCTCGCTGCCGGCACTCGCGGCGCCCCTGAGCGACGGGTTCGACCTCACCGAGATCGAGCCGGGCGCCACCGTGACGGTGGACGGCACGACGCTGACCACGATCCCGGCCTTCCACCCGGTACCGACGCTGGCCATGCGGTTCGACGACCTCGGCCTCGCCTACACCGCCGACACGGGGCTGACGGACGAGCTCGTCGAGCAGTGCCGGAACGTGCCCGTCCTGCTGGCGGAGGCGACGTACCGGCACAGCGCCGGGATCGACGTGTCCAACCACGGCCACCTCACGGGCCGGACGGTTGGCGAGCTCGCCGCGGCCGCCAACGCCGGGCGGCTCGTCATCACGCACCTGGCCGACCCGGCGGACGGCGAGGAGATCCTCGCCGAGGCGCGCGCCGTCTACGACGGCCCGGTCGAGCTCGCGGCCCCCGGCCTCGTGATGCAGCTGGGCTGACCGGCCGGAAGGCCGACTCACACGCGGTCGTGACCGCGCGATGCCCAGATCAGGTGCACGAGCTCGGCCCGGCTGTGCACACCGGTCTTGGCGAAGATCCGCTTGATGTGCTGCTTGACCGTGTTCTGGCTGACGAACGCGATGTCGGCGATCTCCTTGGTCGTCATGCCCTTGCTGACGTACTCGGCGATCTCCTGCTCACGAGGGGAGAGCACCTCCCACGCGGGGAGCGCGCAGTCCTCCTCGTCGGGCGCCTCGAAGACGACGGCGATGATGGCGTCGTAGGTCGGCGCGATCGAGCACTTGATGATGAGGCGCTCCCCCGAGGCGTCGTCGCGCACGTTCGCCGTGAGTGCGCGCCGCCCTTCCGCGACGAAGTCGGCGACGACCGAGTCGATGAGCCCGTGCGCCGACTCCGGGAACCGGACCTCCAGGTTGCGCGAGGCGAACACGCGCTCACCGCTCGTGGCGTCGGCGACGACGACCATCTGGGAGAGGTGATCGAGCGCTCCGCCGAGAAGTGCGGCCCGGTCGCCGGCCTGCTCGAAGCGCCGCGCCCGTTCGAGCGCGAGGCTGAGGTGCTCGCTGACGAACCTGGCGGTCGTGAGGTCGACCAGCGTGAACGGTTCGGCGTCGGTCGCGCGGGCGAAGTTCACGGTTCCGGCGACCTCGCCGGCAATGAGGATCGGTGCCTCGAGGGAGTGCGCCAGGTTCTCCCGCAGCAGCACGGCACGGGCGCCGGACTCGAGCCATCTCTGTTCGCGCACGACGTTCGTCGAGTCCGCGGGCAGCACGTTGTCGGTGACGGCGTCGAGAACGGGATCGTCGTTGCGACCCTCGGCCTCGTACGCGGCCATGAACTCGTCGCTGAGGTTGGAGGCGAAGAGCGCAGGCACGCCGGGACTGGCGAACCGGTACATCCCGATCCCGTCCGCGGGGATGATGAGACTGACCGCCTCGTGATACGCACGACGGACCTCGTCCACGCTCACGGCGCTCTGGATCGCACGTACGTACTCGAACCGGCTCTCGAGCTGCCTGTTCTCACCTGTGACCATCAGTCCGTCCACCCCTTCGTCAGACCCCCTCGCCGGTCACCGGCTGCCTCGTCCTCGCGTCGCCGTCGACGCCTGGTGGTACCGCCCGCCGGGCGGCACCGGGTGATCGTGCCCGATGCCGCCCCGGTCGCGCATCGGCCGATCAGATCCGGTCGGCCATCCAGTCCGTCAGCCGGGACGCCGCAACCGCGAGGTGGTCGTAGTTGCAGTGCAGCGAGCCCGCGCCGTCGTAGATGTCGAAGGTGACGTCCTCGACGGTCAGTGCGTCGACGAACTTCTTCGCGCCCTCGATGTCCATGATGATGTCCTTCGTCCCGTGCATGACGTAGACCGGGACGTCGATCTTCTCGGCCACGCCGTCGAGCGTGAACTTCGCCAGCTTCTCGCGCGCCTCGGCATCGTCCTTCGAACCCGAGAGCCACTGCAGCTGCTCGTGGAGCGGGGGGTAGTACTCGTAGAAGTCCGTGAGGATGCTCCACGTGCCGCACCAGGCCGCCACGGCCTTGACCCGCGGCTCGAACGCGGCGGCGCGCGGCGCGTAGTAGCCGCCGAAGCTCACCCCGGCCAGACCGATGCGGTCCTTGTCGACGTCGTCCCGCTGCTCGAGGAAGTCGAGGATCGCCGCGACCGGGACCTCGTAGTCAGGTCGGCTGTAGAGCTCCTTGAAGCGCAGCGACGAGCCGCGGCCCGGGGTGTCGACCATGACGACGTTCATCCCGCGGGCGGGGAACTCCGTCCCGCCGAGGAAGTACAGCTCCTCGGCCCACGAATCGGCACCACCGAGGAAGAGCACGGTGGGACGCTTGGCACCCGAGTTGTCGGGACGCACGATGTAGCCGTCCATGGTGATGCCCTCGAAGGGCACGTGGATGCGCTCGATGAGTCCGTCGGTGAGCTCGGCGGCACGCTGGAAGTTCTTGGTCCCCTCCGTGTAGGCCTCGGTACGCCGCGGGTCGGACGAGTTGAGGAAGAACTCGCTGTGGCGCCAGTAGCTCATCGAACGGAAGAGTGCGCGCCGGCCGGTGGCGATGTGCCCCTCGGCGATGGCCTTCTCCCCCGCCGCCGCGGTGGCCTTGGCGGTGTTGCTCCACTCCTGCTGCCACAGCTCGGGGTCGGTCGAGTCGCCGATGCGCGCGGCGGTGCGGGCGCACTCGAACAGGTCGGATCCGCCTACCGCGACCTGTGCAAGCAGACGCATGGTCTGCAGGGACCAGTCCTCGTCCTGCGGGAACAGCTCGATGACGGACAGGGAGTCGTCCTGGGTCGGCGTCTCGGTCATAACTTCTCCTTGGGTGGTGTCGGACTGCTTGGTCAGGTTCGGTCGATCAGCGCACGGCCGAGATCGCGGCGGGTGCGATCTCCTGCCACGGCACCTGGTCGCGGATGGCCGTGCGGTACTTGACGAGCTGGCGGGGTGCGTTGACCGCCACGGCGCCACGGATGACGCCGTCCCGCCCGTACAGGGCGGTCAGGCGCGTGTCGGTCGCGTCCTCGACGACGACGTCGGTGGCAGCGATACCGGTCCCGACGAAGCGCATCTTGGCGGTGAACTGGTCGGACCAGAAGTAGGGGACGCTGCTGTACGCCTCGCTGGTACCGAGCAGCGTGTGCGCGGCGTGCCGGCCCTGCTCCACGGCGTTGGTCCAGTGCTCGACACGCATCTCCTCGTCGAAGAGCGGGTTGTACCAGCGGGCGATGTCACCGGCTGCGACCACACCGGGGACACCGGTCGACAGGTCGGCACCGGTGAGCACGCCGTTGGCGACACTCAGACCAGAGCCCTCGAGCCACTCGACGTTCGGTGTAGCCCCGATCCCGCCCACGACGATGTCCGCATCGAGCACGTCGCCCGTGCTGAGCTCAGCACGCACGCCGCCCCTGGTCGCCTCGAACCGCTCGACCGAGCACGTGCACACGATGTCGATGCCGTTGCGCGTATGAAGGTCGCGGAACCACGCACCGACCTCGTCCCCCAGCGCGCGGGCCAGCGGTGCTCGACCGACCTCGATGACGGACACGTCGACGCCCATCTGGCGGGCGGTCGCAGCGATCTCAAGGCCGATGAAACCGGCACCGACGAGCAGGAGGCGCTTGCCCGGACGCAGCTTCTCACGCAGCTCCGCCGCATCACCGATGTCGCGCACGACGTGTGCGTCCGGCAGCCCGGAGACGACGGGCAGCCGGCGGGCCCGCGACCCGGTCGCGAGCACGAGGCCCTCGTAGGGCACCTCGGTTCCGTCGGCGAGGTGGACGACGGTGTTCGTGACGTCGAGGCCGGCCGCCGCGGCCCCGAGCCGCACGTCGATCGCGTGGTCCTCGTACCACTGCGGCGAGCGCAGGTAGAGCTTCTCGACGTCGACGCCGCTCGAGAGTGCTTCCTTCGACAGCGGCGGGCGGTCGTAGGGCAGGTGCTGCTCCGCCGAGATGATGGTGATCTCTCCGTCGAAGTCGCGCTCGCGCAGGGCTTCGGCGGCGTGCACGGCGGCGAGCGACCCACCGACGACGACGACCCGTCTCATCTCAGTCTTCCTCGAGCGCGATGGCGCGCGCCGGGCAGCCACGCACCGCGTTCTCCGCGAGTGCACGATCGCTGTCCGGGACGTCCTCCTTGAGGAGGATCGCCTTCTCCGCCTCGTCGTCGAAGTCGAAGTAGCCCGGTCCCTCGATCAGGCAGTTGGCATAGCCCTGGCAGAGGTCGAGGTCGAGCGTGAGCTTGAGTGCCATGAGTAGTCGTCTCCTTCGTGATCCGGGCGGGTGCCCGGCGGTGCTCAGTGGCCGGAGGACGCCAGGTGCGCGAGCGCCGGCGTCGGCGTGACGGAACGAGCGGATGCGGGTGTGTTGCGGGAGCGCAGGGCGCGCACCTCTCCCCCGGTGACGACGGCGGCGATGCCGGGGATGTCACCGGTGGCCAGGGCGCCGTGCGCGTCTCCGGCGAGCGAGCCCCAGGGGGCGTCCATCAGGACGAGGTCGGCCGTACGGCCCACCTGGAGGAAGCCGGCCGGCAGGTCCCACGTGCGGGCGTTGTTGCCTGAGGCGGCGGCCCACAGCACGGCGGGATCGACGTCGGTCCACGAGGACAGCTCGGCGACCGTCTTGATGACACCGAGCGGCATGACGCCGGTCCCGGTGGGCGTGTCGGAACCGATGACGATCCGGGCCAGCATGCCCTTCGCGGCGGCCCGCTCGAGGATGCGCACCGAGGAGCGGAAGTTGCCGGCCTGGACCAGCTGGAGAGCCATGTCGGTCTCGTCCATGATCCGGTCGACCCCCGCGGGGTCCAGCGCGGTCGGCCCACCGTTGATGTGGCCGCAGATGTCCGGGGACAGGGCGAGCAGGTGGTCCGGGGTGATCGGCTGGCTCCCCGGGATCGACGCACCACCGGAGTGGCACATGACGCGGATGCCGTGCTGCTGCGCCCAGCGCACCTGGTCGGCGCCGTCGGCGGGGTCCTCGTAGAGGCCGAACCCGAACTTGGCGAGGTTGACCCCGGCCTCCTGCAGGTCGGCGAAGTCCTGCTCGGTGAGCGTGGGCTCGAGGACGACGGCGCCGGCGTGCACGGTCATGCCGCCGGGGCTGAAGTTCCGGAAGGTCGAGCGCGCCGCGATGGCGAGCGCCTTGACGCCGATCGCGTCGTGCGGTCGGCCCGGCGCGTGGATCTCGCCCGGCGACACCACGGACGTGATGCCGCCGTGGACGTAGCTGGCGAGGAAGTCGACCGTCTTCTGCCGTGGCGTGTAGTCGCCGAGCACGACGTGGCAGTGCGAGTCGATGAGGCCGGGGGCGAGCGTCATCCCGTCGGCGTCGAGGACCTGGTCGGCGGACTCGACCTCTGCGGCGAGCGACGCACGGGTCCCGAGGGCCGTGATCGTGCCGTCGGTGGCGATCAGCGTGTCGATCCCGTCGAGGACCGGAGAGTCGATGTCCCCGGAGAAGACGGCTCCCGCGCCGACGACAGCCAGGCTGGTCACGCCGTCGCCCCCTTCTCCTTCGCCTCGGCGAGCGACATGCCGCCGACGCGGGCGTTGATCCGGCCACGGTTGGTGACGGCGCCGATGATGAGCAGCTCGTCGGGACGGGGCGCGTCCGGGACGCGGACCTCGGTCGCGTCGTAGTGGCTGCGCACCCAGACGTCGTCCTTGAAGGCGGTCGGCACGTCGATCGTGTCGCCGGCCAGCCCGACCTTGGTCACCGAGGTGATCCACGCCTTCCCGCCGCCGATGGCGTCGCGGAACGCGTTGCCGTAGACGGAGGTCAGTGCCGCGTTCACGTGCTCCTGCTCGCCGTTGATGCCGGCGATCCCCGCCTTGCCGTAGCTCTCGACCGGCGCGCCGAGGAGTTTCGCCGCCTCGGTCCCCAGTAGCGTGCCGAGCTCGGCGGAGGCGTCGATGATCGGCTGGAGGTCCTCGATGAAGCCCTTCCCGGCGTAGGGGTTGGCCACGACGGCGGCGACGACGACCTTGCGCAGCGGCTCACCGTCGTCGGTCGCGCCGGCAGCGGTGTAGGTCACGTCGACCTGTGAGAAGAGCTTGCGGATCTCGAGCACGTGGTCCTCCGGTGGAGTAGTGGTGGCGGTGCGGGCGATCGGCCCGGCGACGGTGGATCGGACGATGGTCGGAACGCCGTCGCTACGCTGGTACGGCTCCTGTGATGCGTTCGATGCTAGGTCGGCGACGAGAAGCGGCCCATTACCCAGCCGGGTCAATTCGGCCCGTTCCGCACCGCCGGATCACCCGCTCAGGACCCGGTGCGGCCGGAACCGGCGGTGCCCGCGGCGCGCTCGCGCAGGTCCTTCTTGACGACCTTGCCGGACGCGTTCCGCGGCAGACGATCGAGCACCTCGTACGTTCTCGGCACCTTGTAGGCGGCAAGCCTGTCCCGCAGGTAATCCTTGAGCTGCTCACCGTCGACGCTCCCGCCGTCGACGAGCACGACGTACGCGTGCCCGACCTCCCCCCAGCGTTCGTCGGGAACGCCGACGACGGCGCAGTCGGCAACGGCGGGATGGCGGAACAGAGCATCCTCCACCTCGGCCGGGTAGATGTTCTCGCCGCCCGAGATGATCATGTTCTTCAGCCTGTCGACGATGTAGACGAACCCTTCCTCGTCCTGGATCGCCACGTCGCCGGATCGCAGCCAGCCGTCGGCGTCGACCGTCTCGGCGGAGGCTTCCGGCATCTCCCAGTACCCCCGCATGACGTTGGGACCGGAGAGGATGACCTCGCCCTTCTCGCCCTGACGTACGTCGTTGCCGAGCGGATCGACGATGCGGAGGTCGCTGAAGAAGCAGGGCGTCCCCGCGGAGCCGACCTTCTCGAGCGCCCGGTCCGCACGCAGGAAGGTCGCGTTGGGCGAGGACTCGGTCATCCCGTACCCCTGGAGGAAGGTCAGGCCCCTGTCGGCGTAGGTCTCGATGAGCGCGCGCGGCAGGGGCGCCGATCCGCACGGGAGCGTGCGCAACGACGAGAAGTCGGCGCCCGCCCAGCGGTGAGACTGCGCGAGAACCTGGAACATCGTCGGCACGCCGAGGAACATCGTCACTCGGTGGCGCTCGATGAGGTCGACGGCGAGATCGACCTCCCACGAGCGCATCATCACGGTGGTACCGCCCTTGAGGACGGTGGTGAGGAAGCAGTTGTTCATCCCCGCGGTGTGGAACAACGGGGCGACGAGCAGGCTGATCTCATCGGTACGGATGTCGATGTCGATCATCATGTTGATCGAGTTCCACGTGATGTTGCCGTGCGTCATCATCACGCCCTTGGGGTGTCCGGTGGTCCCCGATGTGTACTGGATCATGGCGACGTCCTCGAGCGTGACGGGTTCGTCGATCGGGGTCTCGGCACCTCCCGCGAGGACCTCCTCGAACTGCTCTGCACCATCGACCGGCAGGTCCCCGACGGCGATCCGGTGCTCGATCGGCAGGTCGTCGTCGAGGGCGGCAACGGTCTCGCGCAGGTCGCCGTCGTGGATGATTACCTGGGCCCGCGAGTCGGACAGGACGTAGGAGTGCTCGGAGGGGGCCAGGCGGACGTTGAGCGGGACGATGACGGCCCCGAGCATCGTCACCGCGAAGAACGTCTCGGCGAGCGCCGGGTGGTTCGGACCGAGGTAGGCGACACGGTCTCCGTGGCGGACACCCCTGGCACGCAACGCATGAGCGAGCCGCACGCTGCGCCGGTGGAGCTCGCGGTAGCTGAGCTCGGCACCCTCGAAGAGGATGGCGGTCTTGTCCGGGGTGGCTCGAACCTGGCGGGCGGGCCACGAGCCCACTCCTGCGTCGCGCATGGTGCTGCCCTCTCGTTGCTAGCTCTCGGACTGGATCCGCAGGAGCTGCACGAGCAGCTCCTCGCGGCGTCGGCGGACTGCTTCCGCACCGTCCGCCACGACGGCGGCGGCTTCCTCCTCGACACGGGCGCGCAGCTCGTCGTCGAGTGTCGGCGTGGTCTGGTCGGCCCAGATGGCCTCCATGGTCGGACCCATGCGGTCGTGGATGTCGGCCAGTCCCCCCTCGCCGCCGGAGAGATGCAGGTTGACGAACGGGCCGTACTGGGCCCAGCGAAGGCCGGGTCCGGCACTGATCGCCGTGTCGACGTCGGCCACCGAGACGGCACCGGTGGCGACCAGCGAGTAGGCCTCGCGCCACAGGGCACCCTGGAGGCGGTTGGCGACGTGGCCGACCAGCTCGGCCCGCACGTGGATGGGCCGCTTGCCCAGCGCGGTGTAGGCATCGAGCGCACGCCGCACGTCGGCGGTGCTCGACGCCTCTCCTCCCACGACCTCGACGAGAGGCACGATGTGCGGCGGGTCGAACGGGTGCCCGACCACGACGCGCCCCGGGCGGTGGTCGCAGTGCGCCTGCAGGTCCGTCGGCCGCAGTGCGGAGGAGCTCGAGGCGATGACCACCTCGGCTGCCGCAGCTGCGTCGGCGTGACTCAGCACCTCCTGCTTGAGGTCGAGATGCTCCGGCAGGTTCTCCTGGACGAGCATGACGCCGTCGACGGCCTCGGTGAGGTCGCCGACCACGGAGAGCGTGCCCCGATCTCGGTCGGGCGCGAGCCGGCAGGCCGCGTCCCAGCGCTTCCCGACCCCGGCCCTCAGCCGCTCCTCGGCATCGTCTGCGACGTCGTACGCCAGGACGTCGTACCCGCGGGCCAGGAAGTGCGTGGTCCAGCTCGCGCCGATGAACCCCGTCCCGACGACGCCGACGGAACCGGCACTCACGCGTCCTCCTCGCCGCCACCCGCGGGGCGCACCCGCTCGGACCGACCGGACAGGAAGTCGCCCAGCCTCGACCGAGCCTCGGTGTCCTGCTGCGCGACGGCCACCATGAGCGACTCGGTCACCAGCGCCGCCTCCTGGCCGGCGTCGTGCATCCGCGGCAACATCTGGGTGAGCGCGAAGTTCGTCATCCGCGCGTTGCCGGCGATCCGCTCAGCGATCTTGATGGCCTTCTCGGTCGCCTGCCCCTCGCCGACGAGGTACTGGACGATGCCGGCCCGTTCCCCCTCCTCCGCAGTGAGAACGCGGCCGGTGAGCATCATGTCCGTCATCAGGGCTGTGCCCATGAGCCGCGGAAGACGGGCTGTTCCTCCGCCACCGACGTAGATCCCCCGGGCCCCTTCGGGGAGAGCGAAGTAGGTCGACGTGTCGGCCACCCGGACGTGCGTGGCTGCGGCGACCTCGAAGCCCCCACCGATGACGGCGCCGTGCAGCGCACTGACGACAGGCACCGCCCCGAACTGCACCTGGTCCATCAACCGGTGCCAACGCCTCGAGTGGGTCAGTGCCCCGACGGCGTCGGTCTCATGGAGCTCGTTGAGATCGAGACCAGCACTGAAGTGCGGACCGTTGGCCGCGAGGACGACGCACCCGATGTCGTCCGGCGCACCTCCCACCGCGTCGGCGATCGCCGAGGCAGTGGTCTGGTCGAGCGCGTTGCGCTTGGCGGGTCGGTCGATCGTCAGGACGAGCACGCGTCCGTGCTGCTCCCGGTGCAGAGTCTCGGCCATGGCGTCGTACCTCCTCAGGTCTCAGCTGACGGAGAACAGGATGATCTCGGGGAACACGAAGAAGAGCGCGATCATCAGCCCGAAGGGGATGAGGAAGGGGAACGTCCCACGGAAGACGGTGACGACGTCCAGCGTCTTGTCGAGCCCAGCCGTGATGAACACGTTGACGCCCACCGGTGGTGTGATCGCCCCGATCGTGGTCACCAGCGTGAGGACGATCGTCACCCACACGATGTCGTATCCCAGGCCGGTCATCACTGGGAACAGCAGCGGGATGCTGATGACGAGGAAACCGAGGGCGTCCATGAGGGCACCGCCGAGCAGGTAGATGCCGATGACGATGATGGCGACCACCGTCGGGGCGACGGGGAGGGCCGAGACCCACTCTGCGAGCTCGAACGGCACACGGCTCAGGGCGAGGAAGCGACCGAACACGATGGCGCTGGCGACCAGCAGGATGACCATCGCCGAGATGCGGAGCGTCTCGATCACGCACTGCCAGAACAGCTTGAGCGACATCGTGCGCGTGACCAGGCTGATGACGATCGCACCGAAAGCACCGACGGCTGCGGCCTCGGTCGGAGTGAAGAAGCCGGCGAACATTCCGACGATCGCGACGGTGAACAGGATGCCCACCTCGATGGCGCCGCCGAGGGACCGGAAGCGCTCGCCCCACGTCGCCCTGGGGCCGGCCGGGCCCATCTCCGGCTTGAGCGCCGCGATCACGAAGACGGTGATGAGCAGCGCGAGCCCCGTCAGCAACCCCGGCAGCAGCGTGGCTCCGAACAGGGTGGTGATGGACTGCTCGGACTGCACCGCGATGATGATGAGCGCGGTCGACGGTGGGATGACGATGCCGAGCGTGCCGCCGACGGCAACTGCCGCCCCGGCGAGCCGCGGGTCGTAGTCGTACTTCTTCATCTCCGGCAGCGCGACGGAGCCCATCGTCGCGGTCGCCGCAGAGTTCGACCCGGACACGGCGGAGAACGCGATGCTCGCGAGCACCGTCGTCGCAGCGACTCCCCCCTTGAAGTGGCCGACCCACTTGTACGCCGCATCGAACAGCTTCGAGCTCATCCCGGTCCGGAAGATGATCTGCCCCATGAGGATGAAGAGGGGGACCACGGCCATCGTGTAGGACGAGAACTGCCGGTACAGATCCGAGGCAAGGAGCTGGAGCGCCGCGTCCTGGCCGCTGAGCGTCACGGAACCGAAGAATCCGACGGCGAGCATGGCGAAGGCGACCGGGAGCCTGAGGAAGAGGATCCCGAGCAGGATGACGATGCCGAGAACGGCGATGACCGTGGGACTCACGAGTGGTCTCCTTGGGGAGGTACGGGGTGGGACGCGGGACCTGGCCCGCGGTTCACCAGATGTCCAGCTCGGGGCTGCGGTCGCGCCAGGCGCGAACGACGCGCCCGAGGTCGCCGAGCAGCGCGAGGACGAGCCCGCCGAAGCCGACGACGAGGATCCAGACGATCGCGCCGATCGGGAGCTTGAGGAAGTCGGTCGACGCGCCCGAGGCGGTCATGTTCGAGGAGTAGATGGTCAGGGCGAGCACGACCTGGACCATCAGCGCGATCGAGGCAACCGTCACGATCGCTCCGACGACGAGCTGCACCTTCTTGGGCAGCCGCACGGTGACGATGTCGATGGCGACGTGGGCCTTGTAGACCTGGGCCTCGCCCAGGGCCAGTGCACCGACGATGATCGAGCACAACGAGACGAGCTCGAACGTTCCCGCGAGCGGCTGGCCGAAGAGTCGGAGCACGTAGTTGCCGATGATGACGGCAAGCATCGCGACCACCCCGAGGCCGGCGCCCCAGGCGAGGACACGACTGACCCGCTCGGTGAGGAGGACGAAGGCGTTCATCGCGGTCAGCCCTCTCCGTGCTCGGCCGCGTGCTCGTCGGCCAGCTCGCGCATACGGTCGAGGACCTCCTGGGCGTCGAAGTCCGCGCCCTCGTTGGCTGCCACCCAGTCGTCGGCCAGCCCGCTCATGATCTCGTCCCACTCGGCGGCCTCGGCCTCGTCCACGTCGACGAACTCGACGCCGTGCTCCTCCTCGGCGAACGTCAGCGACTCGGCGACGTTGTCCCCGTCGTGAAGCTCGGACGCAAAGACGCTCATCTCCTCGCGCAGCTCGAGGATGGTGTCCTGGACGTCCTGAGGCAGGGCGTCGAAAGCCTCACGGTCCATGACGGCGACGAAGCTGTTGGACACGCCGAACGGGTAGTCGGTGACGTAGCTGACCATCTCAGCGAGCGAGAAGTCGCGCATGACCTCGCGCGAGGAGATGTACCCGTCGACCACACCGGTCTGCAGGTTCTCGGCGACGTCGGCCATCGACAGCCCGACCGGGTTGGCCCCGAACGCCTCGAGGGTGGGCACGGCCGCACCGGAGCTGCGCAGGCTCACCCCTTCGAAGTCGGCCGCGGTGGTGATCGGGTTCTCGGACTGGATGTAGGCCGGCTCCGTGGTGAAGGCGGTGATGATGACGTAGTCCTCGAACTCCGCGGGCTCGTACTCGAGAAGGAGATCGAGGAAGGTCGCGCTGGCGACCTGGGCGTTCTCCATGCCGATCGGCTGGTTGATGACCGAGGAGAATGCGAACCGTTCCGTGTCGTAGGCGGGAGAGTCCAGCCCGACGTCGACGACGCCCTGACTGACGCCGTCGTAGATGTCTCCGGCGCTGAGGAGGGTGCCACCGGGGAAGGTCTCGACAATGACCTGACCGTCGGTGCGCTCGTTCATCTGGGTCGCCCACTCCTCCATCTGGATCGAGGGGAACGACGCGGCGGGGGCGAAGAAGGCGTACGACAGCGTGATCGCCTCGTCCTCGCCGCCTGCGGCATCGCCGCCCCCGCCGCTACCGGTGCAGGCGGCGAGGACCAGAGCGGTGGCGCTGACGGCAAGGGTGGCGCTCAGGGTCTTGCGCTTCATGATGTGCTCCTTCGGGACGTCGAGGGACGTGACGGATGGTGGGAGGTCGAACTACTGCTGCGCGCTGTGCTCGGCCACGAGCTCGAGCGCTCGGTCGAGGACCGCCTGGGCGTCGAAGTCGGCACCCGCGTGGGCCTCGACCCATTCCTGCTGCACCTGGCTCGTGATCTCGTCGAAGGCGGCCGCGTCCTCCTCGGTGGGTTCGATGAACTGCACGTCGTACTCGGTCTCGGCGTGCTCGATCGCGCCGGCGACGCTCTCGTCGTCCTGGTAGGCGGCCGCGAACTGGGACATCTCGGCGCTGAGCTCGTCGATGACCGCCTGGTCCTGATCGGACAGCGCGTCGAAGTCCTCCTGATCCATGACGGCGACGAAGGTGCCGGCCAGGCCGAAGGGGTACTCGATGACGGTCGAGATCGACTCGGCGAGCCCGAAGTCACGGAGCACGTCTCGCGAGGAGATGTAACCGTCGACGACGTTGGTCTGGAGCGCCTCGGCGACCTCCGGGATGGGCATACCGACCGGGACGTAGCCCAGTGCCTCGGCGAGCGGGACCGTCGCCCCGGACACCCGCATCTCGGCGCCGGCCATGTCGGTGTACGACTCGATGGTCGACACGGACTGGATGAAGGACGGCTCGGCGGTGAAGGCGGTGACGACGTGGTAGCCGTCGAACTCGGTCGGCTCGAACTCCTCGATCAGGTCGTAGTAGACGGCGCTGCCGACCCGACCGTCGGGGATCCCGAGCGGGACGGTGAGGACGGAGCTGAGCGGGAAGCGCGAGGCGTCGTTGTGCGGGGAGTCGAGCCCCACGTCGACGACGCCCTCGGTGACACCGTCGTAGATGTCACCGGCGCCGAGCAGCGTGCCGCCCGGGAACGTCTCGACCTCGACACGGCCCTCGGTCCGCTCCTCGACGAGGGTGGCCCACTCCTCCATCTGCTGGCCCGCGTGCGAGCCCGCCGGACCGAAGAAGGCGTACTGGAGGGTGGTGACCCCTCCCTCGCCACCGGACCCCTCGTTCCCGCCGCCGCTACCGGTGCAGGCGCCAAGAGCTCCGGAGCCGAGCATGGCTACGGCGATCACTGTCGTTCGACGGCGAACGTTCATGCGGTGCTCCTCAGGTGGACAGCCCCGACCTCGTTGTGGGGTGCAGTTGAAGGTAGTTCGGTAAGCCAGTGGCGAATGTGCCCCGACCGGGTACTTTCTCTCGTCAAAGGTCCAACGGGACATGATTGGCCGGCACGGGCGGAGTCATCAGTCCGTGCCGAGCTCGAGACCGAGCAGCCGCGCGGCATTGCGCCGCACGATCTTGTCGAAGACGTCCTCGGGCAGTTCGTACGCCGCAAACTCGTCGAACCACCGGTCCGGGGTGATCGCCGGGTAGTCCGAGCCGAACAGGACCTTGTCCTGAAGCTGTGTGCGGGCGTACCGGACGAGCTGCGGGGGGAAGTACTTCGGCGCCCAGCCCGAGAGGTCGATGTAGACGTTGGGCTTGTGGAGGGCGACCGCGATCGCCTCGTCCTGCCACGGGAAGGAGGGGTGTGCGATGACGATGTCAAGATCCGGGTGGTCGACCGCGACGTCGTCGAGTCTCATGGGGTCGGAGTACTTCAGCCGGATCCCTCCCCCGCCCCGCTGACCACGGCCCACCGCGGTCTGCCCCGAGTGGACGATGATCGGTACGCCGAGCTCGGTGATTGTCTCGTACAGCGGGTAGAACTGGCGATCGTCGGGGTAGAAGCCCTGCTGGCTCGGGTGCAGCTTGACACCGCGGCAGCCGAGCTCACGCACGTGCCGCTCGACATCCCGCAGAGCCTCGACCCCTCGGTGCGGGTCGACCGAGGTGAACGGTATGACGACGTCGTCCAGACCGTGCTCCACCACGGCGAGCGCGATCTCCTCCGCAGACACTCCGGGGGGCTGCCCGGAACGGGTGCGGTCGTCGACGGTGAAGGCGACGAGGGCGAGGTTGCGCTGCCGGTAGTACTCGGCCATCTCCAGGAGGTCGAGGAACCTCCCGCCTCGGAAGGTCGCAGCGATCGCCTCCTCCGCGGGGTTGAGCCGGGTGTCCTCCTGCCCGATCGATCGCATGACGTGCGTGTGGATGTCGATGCCACGGACGTCTCGTCGAATGGTCACGGTGAGTTGCTCCTCGTCGTCGCGGGTGGGAGGTGCCGGTGCGTCGACCGCATGGGGTGCGGCCGGCTCCGTCGGCACCGGATCTCAGTGCCCGAGGAAGTCCTGTTCCGCCCATGGGCCGACGACGTCGGGATCGATGCGCAGGTCGAGGACGTAGGCGCCGTTCGGTTCGCCGCACCAGGAACGGAAGTCGGCGAGATCATCGGTGCCGCGCACCACGGAGCTGCGCAGGCCGAGCGTGGCAGCGACGGAGGCGAAGTCCGTCTCGGGGAACTGGACGAGGTCGAGGCCGGACCCGAGTCGGCGGAAGTGATGGACCTCGGCGCCGTAGGCCGCGTCGTTGTAGATGATGACGGCGACGGGGTGGTCGAGCCGCGACAAGGTCTCGAGCTCGGGAAGAGACATGAGCAGTCCGCCATCGCCTGCCGCGAGCACCGTGAGCCGGTCGGTGCGGGCGACGGCGGCACCGATCGCCGCACCGATCCCGAGTCCGATCGACTGGAAGCCCGCGCTGGAGAAGACGAAGCCGGCCGGGTCGGGGACTCCGATGCACCGGACCGGCCACCCGATGAAGTGCCCACCGTCGACGACCAGCGTGCGCGCGGCGGGCAGGATCTCGTCCAGTGCGCAGGTGATGTCCCCCGGATGACAGCGCCGGTCGGTCGCACGGTCCCCTGCGCCTGCGGTCTCGTCGGCATCGACCTCGCGCTCCTGAAGCCCGCGGGGTTCTGGCTCCACGACGGTCGCCGCTGCTCCCTCCGCGCGCAGAGTCTCGAGCAGCGCCGACACGGTCTCGCGGACGTCGCCGAGCACCTCGAGGTCGACGTGGTCGTTGAGCGACAGCGACACGGGGTCGTCGTCGACCTGGACGACGGTGGGAGCGTGGTCGAAGATCGTGTCCCCGCGCGTGGTCCATGTGGTGAGGGACGCGCCGAGCGCAAGGATGAGGTCGGCGCTCTCGAGCGCCTCGACGGCGGGCTGGTCCGAGAAGCCTCCTGCGATGCCGACGTCCCGGGCGTGACCGGCGAACATGCCCTTCGCGAGCGCGGTCGTCGCCAGTGCCGCGCCGATGGCTTCGGCGAGATCGGTGATCTGCTCTGTCCCGCCGGACTGCCACGCGCCGCGGCCGGCGACGATGACCGGTCGGGACGCGGCGCGCACGGCGCGGGCCAGCGCGTCGAGAGAGTCTGCTGCCGGGACCGTGCGCGGCAGCGGTGCGACGGGAGCCGAGGGCGGCAGGGGGCCCACGATCACCTCGCCCTGGACGTCGAGGGGCATGTCGAGCACGACCGGCCGCCGCTCGACCAGGGCGCGACGGTAGGCGCGGCGAACGTCCTGGGCGACGGTGGCGGCTCCGTAGATGCGCTCGGCGACCCCACCTGCGGCCTCGACGAGCCGCGCCTGGTCGATGTAGAAGTTCGACCGGGTCGCGCCGGCCGACGTGGCACCGGCGATGACGACGAGTGCCGACCGTGCCTTGGCGGCATCGGCAAGGGCCGTCAGCGTGTTGGTCAGTCCAGGACCCTGGTGGACGGTGCACACCGCGATCGCGCCGCTCGTGCGCCAGTAGGCGTCGGCCGCGCCGGTGGCGGCCGACTCGTGACGGGTGCCGACGAAGCTCGCTCCGGCACGGACGAGCGCCTCGGTCGCCTCGAAGTTGCCGCTGCCGACCACGCCGAAGACGTGTGAGACGCCGAGCTCGGCGAGCGTCTGGCCGACGACCTCGGACACCAGTGTCCTGCCGTGTGCACTCATGGTCAGTGTCTCCGTCCACCGTCGGTGTTGATGACGATCCCCGTGACGATGCCGGACTGCGCGGCATCGGCGAGGTAGGAATAGGCGCCGGCGTGGTCCGCCGGCGTGGGCGTGCGCCCCAGCAGCGTGCCGGCGGCGATCCGCGCGTCGCGGCTCGCGTCCTGGTCGGCCGTCGACGTCTGGTCGAGGGTCGATAGCCCGCCGAACCTCGTGCCGCCGGTGCCGCCCGGGGCGACGCCGTTGACGCGGACCTCGGGGGCAAGATCCGCGGCGAGGTGGGCGACGACGCCGCGCAGCGCCCACTTCGAGCTGCCGTACAGCACGCCGCCACCGACGGGGTGGAACGCGGACTCCGACAACGTGAGGGTGACGGAACCCCTGCGTGCCCTCAGCGCCGGGTAGGCGGCGTTGACCGCGAGCAGCGTCGTCAGGACGTTGAGGCGCCAGATCTCGACGGCGGCCTGCTCCAGCGCGGCAGCGTCCAGCTCACGGATCGAGGCGTACTGGTCGAACACTCCGACGCAGCAGGTGAGGTGGTCGAGACCGCCGTCCACGCCGGCTTCGTCCACGGCGCGAGAGACGGTGTCCGCGTCCGCCGCGTCACCCACCACGACGCGTACCGCGTCACCGTGGTCCTGCCGCAGCCTCGCGGCGTTGGACTCGGACCGCTCGAGCACGGTGACCCGCGCACCGTCGGCCACGAATCGGTCGGTCACCCCACGACCGATCCCGGACCCGCCGCCCGTCACGAGGACAGCGGGTCCGGTCGCGGTCTGTGTCATGCTCCCGGGTTCCGGGCCAGCAGCGACGTGATGAACTCCGGTTCCTGGTAGCTCAGGCAGTCCAGTGCCACCGCGTCGTAGCGGACGGCGGTGCCACGCTTGGGCGACCAGATCTCGAGCCGCATGCCGTTGCGGGTCTCGACCTTGCGAACCACCACGTCGGCGAACTCGTTGGCGATGATGATCGGACCGTCGTTCCCGCCGTCGCGCGGATACTCGAGCATCTCCCCGGTCTCGGGGTTCTCGGCGTCGGGCGTGCCCTGGTTCTCGCTCATGTCTCTCCTCCCCTCAGATGAAGATCGAGAGGTTGTGTGCGTTGATGACCGACTGGTCGATGACTGCCCAGCGCCGGGAGATCTCGAACGTGTCCCCGGTGCGCCGCACCGTGTCGGTGCGTGCGACCGAGTACAGGTTCGGGTCGGGGCTGTCCCCCCGGCTCCGGTAGATGAGGCAGTTCGACCGCACCAGGTACTCGCCGTCGACCTCCCCCGGGTCGACGACGATGCCCGTCACGTAGTGCCGGGTCCGAGACGGCGGCTGCTCGGCCCAGGCGAAGTCCGTCTCGAGGCGCTCGACACGGATCGTCAGGGTCTGCTTGTCGTCGTCGAAGATCCGCGCAGTCGGCGAGACCTCCCACTCCGCCAGCCCCTCCCGGGTCACCCGGAGGGGCACCTCGTACCGGATGTCCTCGGCGAGGTACTCCAGCCAGTCCCGGTACCGCCGCTCGTCGAGTGCCAGGGCCTCACGGTTGAGGAAGTCCTGGATCGCGAACACGGTGTCGGGCCCCACGCGTGTCCTGCCAGCTTCGACATCTGCGTTCACCTGGACCACGCCCGTCCGGTCAGGTAGTCCGACCACCGACTCCACAAGTTCCTGAAGTTGGTGTCGTTGACGTAGGGCGTGACGACATGGCCGGGTCCCGCGAACTCCGGGTCAGGCTCCGACTCCATCCCCATGATGTAGGGGAACTCCACGTTCCGCTGCCGCAGGATGGACGACTTCGCCGACCGGGTGACCCGCGCCCAGTTCTCGAGGTCGTCCTGCTCGAACGTGCCTGCCTGGGCGAAGGCCAGGGTGTAGCACCGGTATGCCTCGTCCTTGTACGCCTGGGGCGCGTCCTTGGGGACGAGGCACCACGAGTACATCTCGGTCCTGCCCGGACCGATGGGGTGGTAGAGCCGCATCGTCGTGAACCTGACCCCGGCCTCGCCGGGGATGAGGCTGAACGGCTGCATGAGGAAGGAGAGGTTGGGGAAGATCGTCCCTACCCCGGTGCGCACCTGGGAGAAGACCTCGATCTGCTCGTCGGTCCACGCGTTCTTCATGCTCTCCACGACCTCGTCGGGGAAGCCGGCGAAGGGCGGGAAGTTCGGCGAGTGGCCGAGCCCGATCCCGTGTCCCTTGCCAGGGATGCTGGCCGCCCACCCCTGCGAGTGGGTGGCACCCGAGGACGGAAAGTACCCAAGGTTGAAGCCGAACTGGTGGGCCACGGGCGTGTGGTAGCCGTCGCCCGCGAAGTTCTCGGCCGCGATCTTCCAGTCGGTCTCGGTGATCCAGTGGTCCGGCGGACCGTGCACCTCGCTGCCTGCGACCCCTTGCTTGAGGAAGAAGTCGAGGTAGAAGGTGAAGTCACCGAGGTAGTCCTCGAGCGGCTCGACGTCGGGGTCGAGGCATCCGAAGATCAGGCCCGCGTACGTCTCGATACGCACGGGGAGCAGCCCCCACTCCTTGCGCTTGAGCCGACCCTCGTACCCCTCCTTCATGTAGGGCACGCCGATGAGCTGACCGGAGTTCTTGTACACCCAGCCGTGGTACGAGCACCGGAAGTGGGACGCATTGCCCATCTCCGACTTGCACATCATGTTGCCGCGGTGCCGGCACATGTTGAAGCTCGCGTGGATCTCGCCCTTCTCGTCCCGCGCCACGATGATGTTGTTGTTCCCGATGTAGCGCGTGACGTAGTCACCGTTCTTCGGGATCTCGGTCTCGTGCGCGAGGAAGCACCACGACTTGGCGAAGACTCTGTCCTGCTCCAGGTCGAAGATCTGCTGGTCGTTGTACACGTAGGACGGCAGTCGTCCTTCGGGGACCCCGGTGCGGATCTGCTCCAGGACCTCCTCGATGTCCGTGCCGACCGAATCCGTCGTCATGTCATCACCTACTTGGTGGGCTGCTTGGTCAGCGGCACGCCCAGGCGCTCCTCGATCTCCTTGCCGATCTGGAGGTAGCGCTTGACGTGCTCCTGGGTGGTGCGGACGTGCTCCTCGGGGACGAAGTCGTCCGTGTAGGGCACGCGGCTCTCGCCGACGTTCATGTAGCCCGCACCGTTGACGCGGATCTTCTCGAGCTGGATGTTGTACTTCGCGAACTCGAAGAAGTCCTGTCCGACGATGAACGGCTCGTGCGCCCAGCGCAGCCGCTCGGTCAGCCAGCGGGCATCCTCCGTGCGGCCCTGCTGGAGGGCGTCGCGCAGGGCAAGGACCGGGCCGGGGCCCATGGCGGTCGTGGAGGACCAGGCGATGCCGACGAGGTCCTCGCCGTACATCTCCCAGGCCGGGAACCAGTCGGTCTCGATCGGCATGAGCGGGAAGCTCGTCCCCGTGTGCGCCATGTCGTTGTGGTAGCGGAAGCCGACCGAGGCGCCGCCGGCGTACTTCACCGCCACGACCTGGGGGAGCTCGACGAGCGTCTTGTAGACGGGGCGGGGGATGATGCCGCCGAACGCCGCCGTGTTGTCGTAGACGACCACGGCGAGCTCGGGGACCGCCTCGGTGACGTCGCGGTAGAACTTCTCCATCACGGGGCCGACCATGTTGCCCCACATCGGGCGACCGAGGAGGGTCCCGGTGGCGCCGATCTCGGCGAGGTACTTCATGCGCGAGACGGTCTCGCGGGTGCTCAGCGTGGTGGCGCCGACGAAGATCGGCACGTTGTCGTTCTCGGCCTTCGCGGTCTCGACGACGGCCTGCGCGAACGTCTTCCACTCGTCGAGGGTCAGCGTCGCCATCTCTCCGAGCGTGCCGTTGGTGGCGATCGCGTCGACGCCGTCCCTGATGAGGTTCTGGATCATCCGCTGCGTCTCGTCGACGTCGACCGTGTCGACGGCGTCCACGGCGGACGCCCCGGGCAGTGCGGGCGTCGGGGGGTAGGCCATGACTCCACGGAGGTCGGCGCCAGTCACCTTGGGAAGCTTGCTCACATGTACTCCTTGGTCGTGCGCGGGGTGCGCGGGGTGGTGCGTGCTGTCAGGTCGGATGCCCGGGTCAGACCCGGGCGGCAGCCACGGAGGTGCCGGTGAGCCACTCGGGGATCGGCTCGTAGGCCAGGACGTCGAACGGCGCGCCGCCGACGGCGCCGGCGGCGACGATCCAGGTGCGGATCTCGTGCGCGCCGTTGCCGGCCGCGTCGATGTCCTCGGGCGAATAGGACTTGAGCTGCTCCGGGTCGCCGGACTCGATGCGCTCGATGAAGTCGCGGTCGAACTCCTCGTTGACGGTGCCGGACTCCGGCAGGCCGACCCAGTGGGAGAGTCCGCCCGTGCCGACGACGACGACCGTCTGCACCTCGCTCTGCGCCTCGACGGCGGCCTTGATCATCTCGCCGAAGTGGTAGCTGCGGCGGGCGGTCGGCCACGGCGGGTTGACGCCGTTGACGATGATCGGCACGAGCGGGTACTTCGACTCGGGGTCGATGAGCTTGAAGGGCACGCAGAAGTTCTCGTCGAACGCGAGCCCGCCCTCGACGAGCGCCGGGTCGAAGTCGGCCTTGAGGGCGAACTCGTAGATGTGGCGGCCCAGCTTGCCGTTGCCCGGGTACTCGTGCTGCTCGACATTGAGGAACTCGCCCATCTCCTTGGTCACCGGGCCGAGGTAGGAGTCGGCGGTCGCGATCGCGAAGGCAGGCAGGTTGGCGAAGCTGAAGTTGGTGAAGTGCTCGACGGAGACCGCGACGATCGCGTCGGGGTTGATCTCGTCGATACGCCGGCGGACCTCGTCGTAGGCCGCGTAGACCTTCTCCTTCTTGGTCTGGTCCGGGCGCTCGGGCCAGCCGGTGATGCCGGGTGAGTGCGAGGCCGTGAACGCCCCGGCGATGCGTCCGTTGTTCGACGTCATGACAGCTCCTTCTCGCCCCGGATCTGGGCGTAGTAGTCGGCGCGGTCCACCTGGAGCTGGATCGCGCAGAAGTAGATGAGGTAGGGGTTGTAGCCGAGCTCGTGCATCGCCTTGAAGTCGAGCTCCTTGAGAGCCCGACGGGGCTCGCCTTCGACCTCGTACTCGTCGAGGACCTCGTCGGCGTCCGCGAGGAATCGCTGGTTGACCGCGGGGACATTCCGGATGTCCCACAGCAGCTTGTGCATGCTGTACATCTGCCGCTCCCTCCTTGTTCTCCGTCGAACCGGGCATCGATCCGTTCGCTCCGCGTCGGGCTCCCGGCGTGCGACGGGGCCCCGGTGCGGGCGGTGGATCGGACTGCTCCTGCGAGGCTATGGCGCGTGCGGGATCCGCCACAGTTACCCGAACGGGTCCATTCCTTCTCGACGGGTCCGGTCCCGCTGGGCGGAGCGGGCGATCGTACGGTCGCGACCGACGAGCAGACCGACGAGCAGCTGGCCGGCGCCCAGTGCGCCCATCAGCCAGAGGATGTGGGTGCCGGGGCCCGCGACGTCCCGGATCACGCTCGCCAGCACGAGCACGACGGCGACACCGCTGTAGGCGACCGTCTGCGCCATCGAGGAGAGCCTGGCGGCCGCGTCGGGATCGGCGCTGCGCAGGCTGATGAGGCTGAGCGAGAGCACCATCGACCCGCCCGAGGACAGCCCGAGGATCCCGACCCACAGCAGGTCGGCCCCCGGTGCCACGACGAGGCCCACGAGCGGCAGCGGGACCAGCAGCGGAAGGAGCACGGCGACGAACCGCTGGTCGCCCCCGACGTTCATGAGTCGGGGCACGGCGACGTTGGCCGCGATGGACACGAGCATGAGCCACGAGACCTGCCAACCGGCACGAGCCTCGGAGAATCCGAGGTCCACGGTCACGCTCGGCAGCCAGTTGATCGTCAGGTAGAAGACGCCGGACTGCAACAGGAAGTAGCCCGCGACCTGCCAACCCACGGCGGTACGCCAGGGCGAGCGCGGCACGGAACCGCCCACCGATCTCTCGCGGATCACTCTCTCCACCGGCGTGCGCAACCGCGGCAGCCAGAACAGCAGGGCGGCGATCCCGGGGATGCCCCAGGCGCCGAGCGCCACCTGCCACGACCCGGTCTGCGCGTGGAGCGGGACGACCAGGCCGGCGGCGAGCGCCGCCACGATCGTCTGGACGGCCATGTAGGCGCCGGTGACGTCGGGGGCGCGGGACGGGAAGTACCGTTTGGTGACCACGGGGACCAGGACGTTGCCGACGGCGACCCCCGCGCTGAGCACGGTGGTACCGGCCAGCAGGGTCACGGCCGAGTCCGTCGCCGAGCGGAGGACCGCTCCCCCGACGATGAGGGCCAGCCCGAGCACCACCGTCCGTTCGACGCCGAGTCGGCCGGACATCGAGTGCACGAGCGGCGACACCACCGCGAAGCCGATCACAGGCAGAGCGGTGAGGATGCCGAGGACAGCAGGTCCGACGCCCGTCTCTTCCTCGAGCGTTCCCAGGATCGGGCCGACAGGCGTGACGAGTGCCCGAAGCGTCGCCGCGACCAGGAGGATCCCGATGAAGGCGCCGAGCAGGCCGGTCGGTGACGGCCGACCTCCGTCCGTCACTCGGTCACGTCATCCACGTGGACGCCGAGGACCGCGCACGGGGCGTTCTGCATGATCTTCTGGGCGTTGGAGCCCATGAGGAGCTTGCCGACGAGCGAGCGCCGACGCAGCCCGAGCACGACGAGCCGGGCACCGCTCTCCCGTGCCACAGCCACGATGTCCTCGCCCGGATCGATCCCACGTTCCGGCAGTGAGGGATCGGTGCCGCGCACGGCCGGCTTGCCTGTGAACCTGCGCATCTCGTGCTCGATGCCGATCGTATCGAGGTGGTCGGTGATCACCTTGCGCTCGGCGGCCAGTGCGTCCTGCTCGTCCTGGTCGAACTGGCTGTCGATGGTGTCCGTGTACACGGTGATGAGCTTCCAGCCCCGCAGCTCGGCCTCGTGGGCTGCACGGCGAAGAGCGGCTCGCCCCACATCGGTGGGGACGTATCCGACGACGACGGTCATGGCGGGGCTCCTTTGCCGTACGGCGGCGCGGTGGCCCCGCGCCGCCGTAAGTTGCGGGTGGTGAGGTCTCGGCACCGTATGGCCGCTCACCGTGAGGACGACAGTCCCCGAACAGGTACTGGTGGACGGAACGGAGGTCGGGACGGCGTCGGGATCAGGACCGTCCACCGATCGGTGGCGCCGGACCCCGGTCAGTACGGGAACCGGCGCCGACCCCGGTTGACGGAGATCCACTTCATCTCGGTGAACTCGTCCAGGCTCCACTGGCCGTTGAGCCGGCCGAACCCGGACTGCTTCGAGCCGCCGAACGCGATGATCGGCTCGTCGTGGATCGAGGCGTCGTTGATGTGGATCATCCCGGTCTCGACGTTGCGGGCGATCCGCATGCCGCGCTCGATGTCGGTGGTGTGCACCGCGCCGGACAGGCCGAAGTCGGAGTCGTTGGCGATGCGCACGGCGTCCTCGTCGGCGTCGAACTCCTCGAGGACGACGACGGGGCCGAACATCTCCACGCGCGCCACCTCCATGTCGCGGGTGACGTCGGTCAGGACGGTCGGGTGGACGAGGGTGCCGTCGACCTCGCCCTTGACCAGCGGGCGGGCGCCGGCGTCGAGGGCGCGCTGCACGAGGCCCCCGAGGTTGGTGGCCTGCCGCTCGTTGATGACGGGGCCGATGATCGTGTCCTGCGCTCCCGGGTCGCCGACGGTGAGCGACTCGACCTTGGCGACGTACTTCTCCTCGAACGCCGGGCGGATGCCCTTCTGGACGAGCACCCGGTTCGCCGACATGCAGATCTGGCCCTGGTGGGTGAACCGGGAGAAGACGGCGGCGTCGACGGCGAGGTCGAGGTCGGCGTCGTCGAGCACGATGAAGGCGTTGTTGCCGCCGAGCTCGAGCAGCACCTTCTTGAGGTTGCGCCCGGCGACCTCGGCCACGTGCGCGCCCACCGCGTTGGAGCCGGTGAAGACGATGGCGCGCGGGACGGGGTGCTCGACGAAGCCGTCGCCGATCGTCGAGATGTCGGTGACGACGACGTTGAGCACGCCGGCCGGCAATCCCGCCTCCTCGAAGATCTTCGCCAGCAGGGTGCCACCGGTGACGAGGGTGTCCTCGTGCGGCTTGAGCACGACGGCGTTGCCGGCACCGAGCGCCGTGGCGACCGGCTTCATCGACAGGAAGAAGGGGAAGTTGAACGGGCTGATGACTCCGACGACGCCGAGGGGCTCGCGGAACAGGTAGTTCTCGCGGTCCGGGATCGGCGAGGGCATGATCTTGCCCTCCATGCGCAGCGGGAAGGTCGCCGCCTCCTTGAGTATGTCGATGACCAGGCCGATCTCGAAGTTGGCCTTGAGGGCGGTGCCTCCGACCTCCTGGCGGATCATCGTCACGATCTCGTCGTGGTGGCTCTCCACGTACGCCACGGCGTTCTCGAAGATCCCGCGACGCTCGTACGCGTTCATCTCGCGCCAGCCACGTCGCGCCTCGTCCGCTGCGCGGTAGGCGGCGTCAAGGTCGTCGAGCGAGGCGGCGGGGTAGCTCGCCAGGACCTCACCGCTGAAGGGGTCGGTGTTGAGCAGCTCCGTGCCGCTGCTGCCCTCACGCCACCGGCCGCCGATGAACTGAGCAGTGAGGTCAGTGATGGTCAGCGCAGGGGCGCCGGTGATCGTCACGTGATGCTCCTTCGGATCGTCGTGGACACGCGCCGGTCCGCGGTGCCCGGCGTGAGTGACCGGGGTCGGTGGACGGTCGGTCGTTGACCGTCGGCCGACGCCGTGCGCCGTCGCCTGCGTTCTGTCACAAGGTAATGGCTGGCACGTCGGCCGAACAGTCACCCGAACGGGTACCAGCGACGGATGCCCGACGACGACGGCAGGCCGGCAGCGCGGGGCAGGCGCGGTCCTCGACGCTCAGGACCGGGCCGGCGGCAGCGGGTACAGCGGCTCGCGGCCCTCGAGCAGGTCGACGACCTGCTCGACGGCGAGCTGGGACATCCGCGCGTAGCTCTCCTCGCTGTGGCCGACGTTGTGGCCGGTCGCGATGACGTCGGGCCGGCCCAGCAACGGGTGGTCGGGTGGCGGCGGCTCGGTCTCCCAGACATCGACGGCCGCCCCGGACAGGTGGCCGGCGTCGAGGGCGGCGGCGAGCGCGAGCTCGTCGACCACTCCCCCGCGGCCGATCGTCACCAGCGCCGACCCGGGACGCATGGCTGCCAGCTCGTCCGCTCCGACGAGACCGCGGGTGGTCTCGGTGAGCGGGACCTGGACGCTGATGACGTCGGAGGCGGCCAGCAGCTCAGGCATCGTCACCGGTTCGACGCCCGGGGTCCGACCGGCTGCCGAGCTCGTCGAGACCATCCGGCAGCCCCACGGGGCCAGCCGCTCCGCAACGCCGGAGCCGATGCGGCCCAGGCCGATGAGCCCGATCGTCCGTCCACTGACCAGCCCACCGACGTGGGCCGGTGGGGCCTGAGCGAGGAGCGCCGCCTCCTTGGCCTTGATCCGGTGCACGAGTGCGACGACGAGCCCGGCGGCGGCCTCCGCCATGCCGATGACGTTCTCGGGGAACGCGCCGTGCGCAACCGGGATGCCGCGCTCGGCGAGGGCGGCCAGCGGTAGCTGGTCGGTGCCGATGACGGGGCTGACGACGGCGCGCAGCCGGGGTGCTGCCGCGAGCTCGCCCGTTGTCAGCCCGCGTGCGGGCGGGAGGATGGCGCCGATCGCTCCGCCGAGCGCCACCTCGTCCGCCGTCCCGGCGGGAAGGGCACGCCAGGCATGGCCGGCCGACTCAAGGGCTCCCGTCACCGAGGGGCTCGTGGCCAGGTGGCCGGCGAGCAGGACCCAGCCGTCGTCATCGGGTCGGGTGACGCCACCGCTCTGCCTCACATCGTCCATTCCTCACCTCAGTCGTCTCCGCCGTCACGACGTCCGGCGGACCCACGCGGCGTCGGTCATCGCCGCGCCCGGTCGTCCGGGTCAGCTCCAGTCGATGCTGAAGTACTGGACCTCCTGGTACTCCCGGATGCCCTCGTGCCCACCCTCGCGGCCCAGCCCGGACTCCTTCACGCCGCCGAAGGGTGCGGCCGGGTCGGAGACGAGGCCGCGGTTGAGACCGACCATCCCGGTCTCGAACCGCTCGGCGATGCGCATCGCCCAACCAAGGTCGCGGGAGAACAGGTACGCCGAGAGTCCCAGCTCGGTGCCGTTGACCTCGGCCAGCATCTCCTCGTCGTCGGTCCACGTGACGATGGGCGCGACCGGCCCGAAGATCTCGGTGCGCACGAGAGGGGAGTCGGCAGGGACGTCCCGCATCACGGTGGGTGCGTAGAAGTAGCCCTCGAGGCCGCCGGGGAGCTCGGCACGATGCGTGACACGGGCACCGGCCTCGACCGCCGCGTCGACCAGCTGGGCGACCCCGGCGAGCGCCTTCGTGTTGATGAGCGGACCGATCTCGGTGGACTCCTGCTGCGCCGGACCCACGCGAAGTGCCGCGACCCGCTCCCCGAACTTCTCGGTGAACTCCTCCACCACGTCGGCATGCACGTAGAGCCGGTTGGCGGCCGTGCACGCCTGACCTCCGTTGCGGAACTTCGCCAGCATCGCGCCCGCGACCGCCTGGTCGACGTCCGCATCCGCACCGACGACGAGCGGTGCGTTGCCACCGAGCTCCATCGACGAGCTGATGACCCGCTTCGCCGCCTGCGCGAGCAGGAGCTTGCCCACGCCGGTCGAGCCGGTGAAGGAGAGCTTGGCGACGCGCTCGTCCTCGAGCCACGTCGTGACGACCGAAGACGCCGACGACGTCGGGACGATCCCCAGGACCCCGTCGGGCAGTCCCGCCTCGGACAAGATCTGGCCGATGGCCAGGGCGGTCAGTGGGGTCTCCGACGCGGGCTTGAGCAGCACCGTGCAGCCGGCGCCGAGCGCCGGCGCGATCTTGCGGGTCGCCATCGCCGCCGGGAAGTTCCACGGCGTCACCAGAGCAGCCACACCGATCGGTCGGTGGGTGACGACCGTGCGCACCCCACCGGCCGGGGCGACCGTGTACTCGCCGGCGCCCCGCACCGTCTCCTCGCCGTACCAACGGAAGAACTCGGCCGCATAGGCGACCTCGGCCCGCGCATCCGTCATCGCCTTGCCGTTCTCCACCGCGATGAGCTCTGCCAGCAGCTCACGCCGCTCCATCATCAGGTCGAAGGCCCGGTGCAGGACATCGGCCCGGGCACGCGGTGCCGTCGCGGCCCAGCCCGGCAGTGCGCCCGCCGCGGCATCGACCGCCCGCCGCGCGTCCACCTCCCCGCCGTCGGAGATCCGGGTGATCTCCATGGTGCTCGCCGGATCCACGACCGCGAAGGTGCTACCGCCGGCGGCCGCGCTCCCACGCCCGCCGACCCAGATCCCAGCAGCCGGCTCCAGCTGCTCGACGAGCGCCGTCACGGGTGCGGGAAGGGTGGGCTGCTGAGTCATCATCGTCTCCTTGTCGACCGGGCCACCGGCGTCACGGGGCCCACCTGGCACTGTGCGTCGTCACGCGTGGGCGCCACCAGGCCCCGGACGGGTACACCGACGAATCCTTGAGCGCACATGCGACCGACAGGTGCCGATCTCGGGCGCGGCGCCGGCGCGTCTCATTGTCGTCCCGCCGTGATGCAGGCGTCACCGCATGCCCCGGTGTCAGTTACGCCCTCCGCCGACTCCACGCCGGCTCGCGACGGCGTGCGCAGGACGTCGGAGCACGTCCACGGAGTTGAGCTCGACGACTACGAGGCGTCCCCCGTGTGCTCCTCGATCAGCTCACGCGTACGGTCCAGGACAGCCTGGGCGTCGAAGTCGGCGTCACTGTGGGCCTCGACCCACTCGTCGCCGAGCGAGCTCATGATCGCGTCCCACTCCGCACGCTCAGCGTCGCTGAGCTCCGTGATCTGCAGGCTGTGCTCGGTCTGGGTCCACTCGACCGACTCGGCCACGTTGACCTCGTCGTGGTACGAGCTGGCGAAGAGCGACATCTCTTCGACCAGCGTGTCGATCTCGGACTGCACGTCCTCGGGAAGCGCCTCGTACTCCCCCTCGCTCATGAGGGCGACAAAGGTTCCCCCGATACCCAGGGGGTAGTCGACCATGTAGTTCAGGAACTCTCCCAGGTTGAGGTCCTTGAGGACGTCACGCGAGGAGAGCGATCCACCGACGAGATTCGTCTGCAGGGCCTGTGCCAGTTCCGGCGCGGGCAGACTGACAGGCGTGATGCCCAGCTCCTCCGCCATGCGGATGAACGGCCCGGGCGTCCGCATCTCGAGCTGCGCGAGGTCGTCCAGCCCGGTGACCTCGGTGGTGGTAAGCACGTACGCGGGTTCCGTAGTGAACGCCGTCACAAGGTGGTAGCCGTCGAACTCGGTGGGTTCGAACTCCTCGATCAGGTCGAGGAAGATGGCGCTGGCGACCTGCGAGTTGGGGATGCCCAGCGGCAGGTTCATCACCGAGCTGAACGGGAAGCGGGCCGCGTCGTTGTGAGGGCTGTCCATACCGACGTCGACGACGCCTTCGGTGATGCCGTCATAGATGTCGCCCGTGCCGAGCAGTGTGCCACCGGGGAACGTCTCGACAGTCACCATCCCGTCTGTGCGTTCCTCCATGAGAGATGCCCACTCGTTCATCTGCACTCCGGGGAAGGAGGGCTCGGGCCCGTAGAAGGCATAGCGCAGGGTGACCTGCTCGGTCGCTTCACCTCCCGATCCGTTGTCTCCGTCGTCGGAGCTGGAGCCGGTGCAGGCGGCGAGGAGAAGTGCGGTGGCGCTCGCGCATGCCAGCATCGTGGCTGCCTCGCGCTTTCGCGTGCTACCGGTCAGTCGGAACTTCATGGGTCTACCTCCGGGTACGTCGCAACACTGCGACTGCTGTGGGTGGGGGGGTGATGGTCAGCGACGCCACCAGGTCCGTGACGTCGCTCGCCGCTTGGTGGGGACGGTCAGATCAGCGCGGTGACGTCGGGCTCCGGGCCGGTTGAGATTGTGCGGACCGTCGTGAACGACTCGAGGTCGACCATCGCGACCTGGTTCGAGTCGAGCAGCGTCACGAACGCGATCGGTTTCGAGTGATGGAACGAGATTCCCGCCGGAACGGCGTCGAACTGCAGGGACTGCACCTCACGTAGATCGACGTCGTAACGGGTGACGGTGCGGTTCTCGATATCGGTGGTCAGAAGGGTCTCCTCGCCGGGGACGACGTAGACCCGGAGGGGGTCGCCCTGCACGGCCACTCGCTTCTCCTGCCGCAGCGTCGCGGCGTCGAGCTGCACGATTTCCTTGGCGCCGCGCACCCCCACGAAGAGGCTCGTCTCATCGTCGCTCAGGGCACAGCTCTCCGGAAGCGGCCCCACCGCCGCGACGACCGGGGGCCTCGATGCGTCGTGGGGGTCGACCGCGCTCACGGTGCCGGAGACGAGCCCCGTTACATAGGCCCGGCTGCCCGAGCGGTTGGCCACCACCATGTGCGCCTTGATCGCGCCCGTGGCAACCGCGCCCGAGGGTGCCGTGGCATGCGCGGCGTCATCGATGCGCAGAAGGACCCCCTTCTCCTCACTGAGGACGTAGAGGCGGTCCTGGTCGTCGATGGCAATCCCGTGCAGTCGGTTGAACGGGCTCAGCTCGATGGTGCGCACGAGCTCTCGCCTCGCGAGGTCGACGACGAAGACGCACGTTCCGCCCGGTCCGACGTTGCCGGACATGCGGACGCCGTAATGGGCGAGGTAGGCATTCTGCCGGGCGCTGTCGAGCACCATCTCGTGGGGATACGGGCCGAGTTCGACGCGCTCGAGAAGCGAACCGTCGGAGACGTCGTGGAACGCGATCGCGCGGCCGCTCTTCTCCACGACGGCCAGAGTTTCCACCGCTGCCACGCCCCGGTCAGGACCGGCGGTGGGCGCCGGCTCGACGGCAGCGCCGCTCCCGGGATACTCGCTTGCCGTCATGCGGATCGCCTTTCGTCGGTACGAGGAACGGAGCCTTCTGTCGACACGGGACTGCCACGAGGTTCGAGATGGAACGGATCCGGCTAGCCGACGGGGTAGACGGCCTCGCGACCGGCCAGCAGTCGGGTGACCTGCTCCACCGAGAGCCGGGCCAACCTGTCGTAGGCCTCGTTGCTGTGCCCTGCATTGTGCAAGGTGGCGATCACGTCCGTCCGGCCCAGCAGGGGATGGTCCGGAGATGGCGGTTCGTCCGCCCAGACATCGATGGCGGCGCCGGCCACCTGGCCGCGGTCGAGTGCCTCGGCGAGTGCGACCTCGTCTACCACGCCTCCGCGGCCGATGTTGACGACGAACGCGCCCGGCTTGACCGTCTGGAACGCCGCGAAGTCGAACAACGCGCGGCTGTCGTCGGTCAGCGGGACCTGGATACTGATGACGTCGGAGACCCGGAGCAGCTCCGCGAGCGGGAGCACCTCGACACCGTGGACCTCGTCCACCTGGGGGTCCGAGCCGACGAGCCGGCAGCCGAAGGCCGTCAGGCGCTCGGCAACAGCACGCCCGATCCGGCCCAGTCCGACGAGCCCGATGGTCCGGTTGCTGAGGAGTCCACCGACATCGGTGAGACGCTCCTCGCGGTTCAGCAGGTTCGCCTCCTTCACCTTGAGGTGATGGACGATCGACAGCATGAGCCCCACCGCGGCCTCCGCCATCCCCACGTAGTTCTCCGGCGCCGCTCCGTGCGCCACCGGGACACCCCTGTGCGCCAGCGCCTTGAGCGGCAGGTGGTTGGTCCCGATGACCGGGCTGACCACGGCGCGCAGCTCGCGTGCCCGTCCCACCTCGTCCTCGGACAGGATCCGCTCAGGCGGGACGACGAGCGCGACTGCCCGTTCGAGAAGCTGGTCGGCTCGCGCGCCCGGCTCCTCGAGCAGGGCCCATTCGAGTCCCGCCTCGTCGAGGGCGCTCTCGACGAGCGAACGACGGAACTGCTCCCTGCCGACCAGCACCAGACCGCCGGACATCAGTCCCACTGCCCAGCGACGAGGAACTGCTCGATGGCGTCGGGCAGCAGGTCGAAACCGTGGCCGACGGTGTCGGGGACACGTGCGTGCCCGTTCTCGAACTTCAACGTGTTGACGAGCCACTCGTCGGCCCAGGGGAACTGCTCGAGATAGGCAGCGTTCGGGTAGGCAGCCATGAGGTGGATATGAATCTCGGGCAGGAAGTGCGGGGCAAGTGCGGCACCCTCGGACAGCGCGACGTTGGCAATCTGGAAGAACTCCGTCGGGCCCGCGAGCTGTCCGACATCCGGTTGCAGGAGATGGGCTGCGCCGCGACGGGCGTACTCCTGGAACTCCCCGGCGCTCTGGAGGTGCTCTCCGACCGCAATGGGCACGTCGATAGCCCTGGCAAGTGCTGAGTGACCGGCGACGTCGCGCGCATCCATCGGCTCCTCGAACCAGTAGACGTCGAGGTCAGCAAGCCTGCGCCCGAGCGAGATCGCCTCGGGCAGAAGCAGGCGCTGGTTCGCATCGCACATGATGCGCAGCGACTCACCGAACTCGGAACGCAGTGCCTTGATCCGGCTGATGTCGTTCTCCGGGTCGATACCCACGCGGAGCTTGACCGCCGTCAGACTCATCTCCAGCTGCTTGTGGACGTTCTCGATGACCTTTTCCATCGGTAGCGTCGGAGCGAACTGACCGCTCGAGTATGCGGGAACCGATGTCACGACCTTGCCGGCATGGTCCGCCAGCGAGATTCCACGCTCCACCGCGGCAAGGTCCCACAAGGCCATGTCCACGGCGCCGATCGCGATCGACGCAAGTCCACGCCGGACGCGGTCGAGCCTGAGCATGCTCTTGCGCCAGATGTCGGCCACGTCGTAACTCCTGCGGCCGATGACAGCGGGAAGGAGCACCGAATCGATGACCGTCTTGATTGCGGGGGCACCGTCCCACTCGACGGTGAAACCGAAACCGCGGCCGATGTGGCCGTCCTCGGTCTTCAGCGTGACACCCGCCATGTTGTGGTCCTTCTCATCACCGACGCGGTGGTCGCCCGGCAGGGGGATCCGCAGGATCCAGCTGTGGGCCTCGACGATCCTGGACATCAGCACTCCTTGGTAACTGGCTCGTGAATCAGGTGGCGACTACTCGCCCAGGACGCCCTGCAGGAGTTCCTCCTGCTCGGCGAGGTAGTTCTCAAGCTCCTCACCCGTGAGGAACTGTGGCTGCAGCAGGGAGGACTCGATGTAGGTGTCGTAAGCCTCGGTCTCGGTGTAGGCCTCGACCATGTCTTCCCAGTAGGTCCGCTGCTCGTCGGTGATTCCGGGAGGCGCGAGCACACCTCTCAGCTGGCTGACCGCGACGTCGTATCCCTGCTCGGCGGCGGTCGGAATGTCGCCCAGGTCGGAGTCCTCCGGGTAGCGTTCGTCCGCAAACACGGCTATGGCGACAAGGTCGCCGCTCTCCAGCTGGCCCGCTACCTCGTTGGGGTTGACGATCGCCATCTCGATGTTGCCTGCCAGGATCGCGGTGACGATCTCGGCGCCCGACTGGAAGACCACGCGGTCGAACTCGGAGCCGGTCTCGTTGATGAGGACGTCGAGCGTGACGGAGTCCGGTCCGTCCTGACCGGCAACTCCCGCCCGGACGTTCGCCGCGTCCTCGACGACAGCCTCGAGCGAGTCCCACTCGGAGTCCGCCCGCACCACGGCGATGGACACGTCGGTACCGACCATGGCGATCGGGGTGAAGCTCTCCCACGTGTAGCTGACGTCCGTCGTGATCGGCAGTGACAAGGTCGAGATCGTCGCGGTCAGGAGAAAGTGCGGGTCTCCCTCCTGCTGCTGCACATAGGAGGATCCGGTCGCGCTCGAGCCACCCGGACGGTTCTCCACCACGACCGTGACCGAGTCGTCCGTCTGTGCGAACGAGTCGGCCATCGCCCGCGCGAACAGGTCCTGTCCACCGCCGGCGTTGGCCGGCACGACGTAGTTCACGTCCCGCTCCGGCGACCACGCGCCATCCCCGCCCTCCTCGCTGCCGCCGTTGTCGTCACTGCTGGAACAGGCGGCCAGGATCAACGTCGATCCGGCCAGCGCGGCGAGTGCCCGCGTCCTGCGAGTTCGGTGTGTCATGTTCTTCTCCCTACGGTCAACGTGGACGCCGAGTTCGTGCTCAAATCTGTGGACTGATGTCGTGGGGCGGCCGTTGCTTCCTCTCCGGCCCCGCCCTCCGTCAGACCTTCTCCATCGGGATGGCCGCCGCTCTCTTCTTCTTGATGAGACGGGTGACTGCGGGGACCACGAGGAAAAGCAGGGCCAGAGCAAGAAAAACCATCGCTAGTGGGCGATCGATGAAGATCCCGTAGTTTCCGCCGCCCATCTGCACGGACTGCGCCAGCCCTTGTTCGAGCATCGGGCCGAGAATGAGACCAAGAATGAGCGGGAGCAACGGGTAGTCATACTTCTGCAGGAAATAGCCCACGACGCCGAACACCAGGGCCACCCAGACCCCCGTCATGGTGTTCTCGACGGCATAGGCACCGATGATGCACACCGCGAAGATCACGGGATAGAGCCGCTTGTAGGGCACCGTGAGCACAGAGGCGAACGCCGGGGCGAGCGGCAGGTTGAGGATCAGCAGGATCGCGTTGCCGATGAGGAACGAGCACAGAACCCCCCAGACCAGAACGGGCTGCTGCTCGATGAGGAGAGGTCCGGGCTGGATACCGTGAAGTGTCAGCGCCCCGAGTAGCACCGCCGTAGTCGCTGATCCAGGAATGCCGAGCGAGAGCGTGGGGATGAACGAACCGTTGGCACCGGCGTTGTTCGCCGCCTCGGGGCCCGCAACACCCTGAATGGCACCCCGCCCAAATCCCCGGCCCCCGGCACGAACACGTTCGACGCCGTAGCTTGCGAACGAGGCGAGCGTCGACCCTGCGCCCGGCACGACGCCCATCACCGTGCCGATCGCACTTCCTCGAAGAATCGGGCCACTGCTGTCCTTGATGTCGCTCTTGGACAGCATCATCTCCTTCCACGACGGACGCGAGACCTGCCTGAAGTGGCGGGCGGAGACGTTCCGAAGGATCTCCGCGATCGCGAACACGCCGATCACGACCTCGATGAAGCCGAGTCCGCCGAGCAGCTCGATGCGGCCGAATGTGAAGCGCTCGGTCCCGAGTACCGGGTCGATGCCCACCGTCGCCACGATCAGGCCCAGACCCAGGCACAGCAGCCCTTTGATCCGGCTGCCGTCGGTGATGCCGACTGTGGCGACAAGCGCCAGCAGGATGACGGCGACCATCTCCGGGGGCCCGAACCGGAGCGCGACGTCGGCAAGCAGGGGCGACACGAACATCACGACGATGAGGCTCAGCAGGCCTGCAACGAACGAGGCGATGGCGGCAATCGCAAGAGCTTGTCCTGCGCGTCCGCGCTGGGCCATCTGATGGCCCTCCAGCACGGTCACGGCCGTGGCTGCTTCACCAGGCGCTCCGATGAGGACCGAGGAGATCGTCCCGCCGTACTGAGATCCGTAGTAGATGCCAGCGAGCATGATGATGGCGGTGACTGGTTCGAGCCCGAACGTCAAGGGAAGGAGCAGGCCCACCCCCGAGGCAGAACCGAGCCCGGGAAGCATCCCGATCACGGTGCCGAGCGTGACTCCGAGCAGGCAGTAGAGCAGGTTCGTCGCTGTGAAGGCCGTTTGCAGGCCGAGAAGAATGTCAACCATCGCGCATCAACCGAGGAATCCGGTGGGCACGGGCACGGAAAGGAGCTCTTGGAAGATGAGCCAGACCGTCCCGCCGATCGCAACGGCGAACAAGAGGCTGTACACAATCTTCCACCGTTCGATCAAGAATGACACCAGAAAGACATAGATGCCCACGGCCGGAGCGAGCCCCACGACCGGGATCACGAGCGCCAGGGCCATCAGCCCGGCGACGTTGACCCAGCGTTTCCACATGGCATCGGCAGGTTCGCCGGTCGCGTTGTCAGCGGAAGAACCGGACGTACTCGCCGCACCCTCGGCGCCAACGCCGTCGTGCGAATCTGCGGTGTTCGTGGCCGCGGAGCGACGTCGGACCGCGAGTCGCCGCTTGCCCGATATAGCGAGGAGGGTACCAGCCAGTATCGCCATCACCGAGCCGACGACTGCCGGGACCATCCCGGCCCCGAGCGAACCACCTTCGACCGACAGTCCGATGTCGAATCCCTGACCTGCTACCAAAACTCCAACGACCAGGAAAACGACCTGCACCACAAGATCGCCCGTCTGACTGTATTTCGGCCCGATACCTTTCGAGTTCCCGTCGTCGAGCGTAGATTCATTCGTCTGATTGCCGCCGGAAAAAACGTGGGTCATACGTGGACTTCTCCGTCACGTGGGTCGATGCGTCATTGCTCGGCCGTGCGTCGAGTATGTGGTGCTCGACACTATGGGTGAGTGCATCGACCGTTAAGTACCCGTTCGGGTACATTGCCCGACCGGACACACTCCGTTGTTCTGGGTCCGCACACTGCGCGGCGGGCGCCTGGCCGGGCGATGTTCGTCGTCGGACGTGTTCCGTGACGTCCGTACGATTGGGCCATGACCAGCGCCCCCATCGACCTCACCGGCCGCCACCTGCTCAAGGAGCTCGACTTCACGCCGGCGGAGTGGCTGCACCTCGTCGACCTCGCGGAGCAGCTGAAGGCCGAGCGACGCGAGGGGCGTGAGGAGCGGCGGCTGACGGGCAAGGCGGTCGCGCTCATCTTCGAGAAGACCTCCACGCGGACGCGCGCAGCGTTCGAGGTCGCCGCCGCCCACCAGGGCGCCGCCACCACGTACCTCGACCCGTCGGGCTCGCAGATCGGCCACAAGGAGTCGATCGCGGACACCGCCGCGGTGCTCGGCCAGATGTACGACGCCATCGAGTACCGCGGCGACCACCAGACCACCGTCGAGACCCTCGCCGAGCACGGCGGCGTCCCCGTCTACAACGGCCTGACCGACGCCTGGCACCCCACCCAGATGCTCGCCGACGCCCTGACGATCCGCGAGCACGTGGCCAAGCCGTTCTCGGACGTGGTGCACGCCTACCTCGGCGACGCCCGCTTCAACACCGGCCGCTCCCTTCTCGTCTCCTCGGCGCTGCTGGGGATGGACGTGCGGATCGTCGCGCCGGAGGCGTACCAGCCGCCGGCCGACGTTGTCGACGCCGCGCGCGCGATCGCGGAGACCACGGGCGCCCGGATCACGCTGACGTCCGACGTCGCCGAGGGGGTACGCGGCGCCGACGCCGTGTCCACCGACGTGTGGGTGTCCATGGGCGAGAAGAAGGAGGTGTGGGCGGAGCGCGTGGCCGCGCTGCGCGACTACCAGGTGACGAGCGAGGTCATGGCCGCGACGGGGAACGACGCCGCGATCTTCCTCCACTGCCTGCCGGCGTTCCACGACCTCGGCACCGCGGTCGGGCGCGACGTCTACGAGACCACCGGCATGGACGCCCTCGAGGTCACCGACGAGGTCTTCCGCTCCCCCGCCTCGAAGGTGTTCGACCAGGCCGGGAACCGGATGCACACGATCAAGGCCGTCCTGGTAGCGACGCTCGCGGGGGCCTGAGCGGAGCGAGGCGGGGTGCCTGTCGAAGGCGGCAGCTCGCAGGAACGCAGTAACGAACTCGCAGGAACGCGGGGCTCAGCTCGCGGCGACGACTTCTCCGTTCCGCACGACGCTCGTCGGCCGCAGGTCGCCGTCGGAGAGGACGACGTCGGCCCGCGCACCCGGGACGAGCACGCCGACGTCGGACAACCCCAGCACCCGTGCCGGCACCGCGGACGCCATGTGCACCGCGTCGACGAGCGGGACGCCGGCGCGGTGGACGGTTCGCACGACGTCGATCAGGTGACTCGTGCTGCCGGCGAGCGCCCCGCCGTCGGGCAGCCGGGCGACCCCGTCGGTCACGGTCACGCGCATCCCGGCGAGCTGGTGGTCGCCGTCGGGCATGCCGGTAGCGGCGAGGGCGTCGGTGATGAGAACCGCGGAGTCCCGCCCCACGATCTCGACCACGTCGCGCACCAGCGAGACGTCGAGGTGGACGCCGTCGCCCACGAGCTCGACGACGACGAGCCCCCGCGCGGCCGCCGACACGATCGCCGGGATCGGACCCGGGTCGCGGTGAGCGAACGGGCGCATGCCGTTGAACAGGTGCGTGACCGTCGGGCGGGCGTCCCCGAGCACCTCCACCGCGTGCTCGATCGCCCCACGGGTCGTCGCCGCATCGGCGTCGGTGTGGCCGAAGGACGGGAGCGCACCGCCGGCGATCAGCGCCTCCACCACTCGCTCCACCCCGGGCAGCTCCGGCGCGATCGTCATCGTCCGCACGTGCCCGCGCCCGATGTTGAGCAGCTCGGCGGTGAGCGCGGCGTCGGGCGGGTGGATCGCCGACGGGTCCTGGGCGCCGGCCCGGGCCGCCGAGAGGAACGGTCCCTCGAGGTGGATCCCGGCGATCTCCCCGGCGTCGCACAGGTCGGCGAGCACCGCGACGCGCTCCCTGAGGACCAGGGACGGAGCGGTCACCAGGGAGGCGAGCATCGTCGTCGTGCCGTGGTTCCTGTGCTCGTGGACGGCACGGAGGGTGGTGGCGGCGTCGACGTGGTCCGGGAAACCCACTCCCCCGCCGCCGTGGTTGTGCAGGTCGACGAGGCCGGGGAGCACGAACCCGTCCGTGGTCAGTGTCCGTGCCCCGGCGAGGTCGAGCTCGCGCGCCGGTCCGACCGCCACGATGCGGTCGCGCTCGACGAGGACAGCGGCGTCGTCGAGCACGGCGTCGGGCGTGACGACGCGGCCGAGGAGGGCGAGCCGGCCGGTCGTGGTCATGGCACCAGCCTGCCGCAGGTGGCGCGGTGGATCGCCCTCCGGGACCCCGCGGCCGGTCGCGCTGCGGCGGGACTACCGTGACGCCATGCCTCGACGCCTTCCCCGCACGCTGACGACCGCGCTCGCCGCCGGCCTCCTCGCCACCACCCTCGCCGCGTGCGGGAGCGACGACGAGCTGACCGAGGCCGAGGCCTGCGAGGAGTACACGACCACGTTCGAGGAGTTCGGCGAGCGCTCCGCCGAGGAGGGCGGCCCCGACGCCGGCACCGACCTCTACGAGGAGTACGAGACCGAGATGCTCGACCTCGCCGAGCGCTCGCCGGACAACCTCGCGCCGCTGTTCGAGGAGGAGGCCGCCCTCATGCGCGCGATCGTCGACGGCACCGCCGACGTCACGATGCTCGAGAGCTCGCAGGAGAACACGGCCGCGATCGAGGAGATCTGCGGCTGAGCGACGAGGTGTGTCGTCCCGGCCGCGACCTCCGTCCGGCAGTAGGCGCCGCAGCGCCCACACCCTCGTGGACGGGGAGCGCTCCCCCTGTCCGGCCCGCCCCGGCCGTCACTAGGTTCGACGCAGGCCCGCACGGTTCGCGAGCCGCCCACCGCGACCTCCCGGAGCCACCATGCACGCGCGCAGGACCGCCCCGCTCGTCGTCGTCGGGCTGGTCGTCGCCGCCCTTGCCGCCTGCGGGGACGAGCCCGAGCTGACCGAGGCCGAAGCCTGTGCCGAGTACGACCGCATCGTCTCCGACATCGAGGCCACCAACCCCACCTTCCTCGACCCGAACCAGGTCATGCAGCCCGACCTCATGGACGAGTACGGCAAGCAGATGGCCGACCTCGCCGACCGCGCGCCGGGCGACCTCGCCGACCTCTTCGACGACGAGGCCGAGTTCGCCGAGACCCTCCTCGACGGCAGCGAGGTCGACGAGGACACCTTCCCCGACCACCTGGCCACCGAGAACGCGATCCACGCGGCGTGCGGGACGGCCTCCGGGGCGGACGCGAGCTGAGCGCTCCCGCTGCCTCACACCCCTGCCCGACGACGAACCCCCACCCACCGAACCCATCGGAGACACCATGACCGTCCGCCGTCCCGCCGCCACGATGTTCACCGTCGGCCTCCTCGCCACCTGCCTGGCCGCATGCGGCGGCGGGGGCGAGGAGCTGTCCGAGTCCGAGGCGTGCGACGAGTTCAGCACGATCTACCAGGAGATGGAGCAGCGCACGCTTGAGCTGACCGACCTGTCCGACGTCGGCGCCGTGCAGGAGATCTTCGCCGACTACGGGGAGCAGTCGGCCGACCTCGCGGAGCGGTCCCCGGACAACCTGCGGCCGCTGTTCGAGGAGGAGGCCGCGTTCGGCGAGGCCGCGGGCGGCGGAACGCCGGACCCCGACCTCATCGCGAGCAACGCCGAGAACGAGGCCGCGATCCGGGAGATCTGCGGGGAGTTCAGCGGGTACGGCACCGGCGGAGGCTCGGTCGGCTGATCCCATCGCACGGGGTGACCGTGACGACCTCGCAGCACGCAGGAGGGCGGGCGCCGACCAGTGATCCGGTCGGCGCCCGCCCTCTTAGCGCATCTCGGGCGATGGGCAGCCGCGTCGGCCGCCCACCACACCTGCTCAGTCGGTGAAGAAGTCCACCCCGTTGCCGAACTTCTCGTCGCGCGCGGCGGACAGCTTCGAGGTGAGGCCGTAGATGTCGATGAACCCGACCGAGCTCGACTGGTCGAACGTGTCCCCGGCGTCGTAGGTCGCGAGGTTGAAGTCGTACAGCGACGACTCCGACCGGCGCCCGGTGACGACCGCGCGGCCGCCGTGCAGCGTCATCCGGATCTCGCCGGAGACGTAGCGCTGGGTCTCGGCGACGAACACGTCGAGCGCCTTCTTCAGGGGCGAGAACCACTGGCCGTCGTAGACGAGCTCGGCCCACCGCTCGGAGACCCGGCGCTTGTAGCGCGCGAGCTCCCGCTCGATGGTGACGTTCTCGAGCTCCTTGTGCGCGGCGAGCAGGGCCATCGCACCGGGGGCCTCGTACACCTCGCGGGACTTGATGCCGACGAGCCGGTCCTCGACCACGTCGATCCGCCCGATGCCCTGGGCGCCGGCGCGGCGGTTCATCTCCTGGATGGCCTGGAGGGGGGTGACGGCCACGCCGTCGATCTCCACCGGGATGCCCTGCTCGAAGCGGATGACGACCTCGTCGGGCAGCGGCGGGTACGTGGGGTCGTCGGTGTAGCTGAAGATGTCCTTGGTCGGGGCGTTCCAGATGTCCTCGAGAAAACCGGTCTCGATGGCGCGGCCCCACACGTTCTGGTCGATGGAGAACGGGTTGTTCCTCGTCGTCTCGATCGGGAGGTTGTGCTTCTCGGCGTACTCGATGGCGACGTCGCGGGTCAGAGCGAGGTCACGGACCGGCGCGATGCACCTGAGCTCCGGCGCGAGCGAGGTGATGCCGACCTCGAAGCGGACCTGGTCGTTGCCCTTGCCGGTGCAGCCGTGGGCCACGGTCGTGGCGCCGAACCGCTTGGCCGCGCGCACGAGGTGCTTGACGATGACCGGCCGCGAGATCGCGGACACGAGCGGGTAGGCGTCCTGGTAGAGGCCCTGCGCCTGGAGCGCCGGCATGCAGTACTCGGCGGCGAACTCGTCCTTGGCGTCGGCCACGTAGGCGTCGACGGCGCCGCAGTCGAGCGCACGCTGACGGATGACCTCGAGGTCCTCACCACCCTGCCCGACGTCGACGGCCACCGCGATGACCTCCGCCCCCGTCTGCTCGCCGATCCAGCCGATGGCGACGGAGGTGTCGAGCCCGCCGGAGTACGCGAGGACGACGCGCTCCTTGCCGCTCGCGGTTCCGCCGGCGCTCCCGGCCTGGGGCGCCGGGGTGGTCTGGGAGGTCTCGGTGGTCATGCGTCCATCCTTTCGCCCTGATCAGGGCTGGTCGTCTCCGTGCGGGAGGTGGAGCGGGGCCCGCCGCGGCGGGCAAGGTCGAGGAGCCGGGCGACGAGCCCGGCGGCGGTCTCGTCGTCGCGCGTGATGACGAGGACCGTGTCGTCGCCGGCCACGCAGCCGAGCACCCCCGGGAACCGGGACTGGTCGACGGCGGAGGCCAGCAGCTGGGCCGCCCCCGGCGGGGTGCGCAGGACGGCGAGGTTCTGGGCGTGGTCGGCGCCGACGAGGACCTCGACGCACCACCGCTCGAGGCGCGCGTGCACCTGGGTGGCGTCCGTGGCCGGAGCCGGCGAGACGAGGGCGGGCAGCGCGTAGACCTGCGAGCCGTCGGTGCCGCGGACCTTGACGGCGCGCAGCTCGTCGAGGTCGCGGGAGACCGTGGTCTGGGTGACGCTCACCCCGCGATCCGCGAGGAGGCCCTGGAGCTCGGACTGCGAGTGGACCTCGCCCGCCCCGATGAGCTCCTCGACGATCGCGTGCCGCGCGGCCCGGGTGGTCGGGGCGCTCATCGTCGGCCGTCCTCGGGGCCGGAAATCCCCTCACTCGTCAGGTTCTGCTCGACGCGGTCGAGCGCGAGGGCGAGCTTCTCGGCCGCCTCGGCCACGTCGTCCTCCGAGAGGATCAGCGCGGGCGCGAGTCGCACGGTGTCCGGGGCGACGGGGTTGACGATGAGGCCGGCGTCCTGGGCGGCGGCGGTGACCGCGGCGGAGTGCTCGCCCGTCAGCCCGACGCCGACGAGCAACCCCGCGCCCCGCGTGCCCGCCACGAGGGGCGAGCCGATGGACTCGATCGCGGCGCGCAGGGACTTCCCCGTCTGCTCGACGCCGTCGAGGAAGCCCGGGGCGCCGACGACGTCGAGGACCGCGAGCGCCGCGGCCGCCGAGGTCGGGTTGCCGCCGAACGTCGTGCCGTGGGCGCCGGGGCCGAGCTGCGTGGCCGCGTGCTCGCCGATCGCGATGGTCGCGCCGATCGGCATGCCGCCGCCGAGGCCCTTGGCGAGCGTGACGACGTCGGGGACGAACCCGCCGCCGAGCTCTCGGCGGTGGTGCCCGAGCCAGCTGCCGGTGCGGCCGATGCCGGTCTGGATCTCGTCGACCACGACGAGTGCGCCGGCGTCGCGGGCGGCCTGCCCGGCCTCCGCGAGGAACCCCTCGGGAAGCGGCACGACGCCGGCCTCCCCCTGGATGGGCTCGACGATCAGTCCGCCGACGTCGCCGACCGCCAGCTCGCGGCGGACCGACTCGATGTCCCCCGGCGCGACGAACGTGACGTCCGGGCCGAGCGGCGCGAACGGCTCGCGGTAGGCGGCCTTGTGGGTGAGCGCGAGGGCACCGAGGGTGCGGCCGTGGAAGGCGTGCTCGAGCGCGAGGATCCGCCCCGGCCGGCCGGTGCCGAACCGCTCGGTGCCGTGCCGGCGCACGATCTTCAGCGCCGCCTCGTTGGCCTCGGTGCCCGAGTTCGAGAGGAAGACGCGCGAGCCCTCGGGCGCACCGCCGGGCACGACGATCTCGAGCAGCCGCTCGGCGAGCCGCACCTGGGGGTCGGTCGTGAAGAAGTTCGAGACGTGCCCGAGGCGCGCGACCTGGTCCGCGACGGCGCCCACGAGCGCCGGGTGACCGTGGCCGAGCGAGAGCACCGCGATGCCGCCGAGCAGGTCGAGGTACGTGCGGCCCTCGGAGTCCGTGACGTGCGTGCCCGACCCGGAGACGAGCTCGAGGCGCGGCGTGCCGAACGTGTTCATCACGGCGCCGGTGTAGCGGTCCTGCCAGGTCGTGGGCTGGGCGGGCTGGTCCGGCGCAGCGGCTGTCTCGGCGGGCTGGTCCGGCCCAGCGGCCGGCTCACCGGTCGGCGCGACCGACGTCACCCCGTCCGCCCCGTCCACCGGGGCGTCCACGGCAGGATCGCGGTCGTCGCCGGGCTGCGGCGTCGTCGTGCTCATGAGTGCTCCCCCTTGCTCTCGGCGACCATCGGGTCGGCGGCCTGGTCGGCGGCCCGCTGGGCGGGCGCCTCGTCGTCGTGCCCCTCGTCGTCGGGCAGGACGAGCGTCCCCACCCCCTCGTCCGTGAAGATCTCCAGCAGCATCGAGTGCGGCGTGCGGCCGTCGATGACGTGCGCCTGCGGGACCCCGGCGCGCACCGCCCGCAGGCAGGCCTCCATCTTGGGAACCATCCCGGACTGCAGGCTCGGCAGCATCGCGGCCAGCCGGCTCGCGGAGACCTGGGACAGCAGCGAGGAGCGGTCGGGCCAGTTCGCGTACAGTCCCTCGACGTCGGTGAGGACCACGAGCTTACGCGCCCCCACGGCGGCGGCGACGGCGGCGGCCGCGGTGTCGGCGTTGACGTTGAGCACCTCGGCGGGGTCGTCGACGTCGACCGCGATGGTCGAGACCACCGGGATGCGCCCGGCGTCGAGCAGCTGGGTGATCGCGTCCGGGTTGACGGTGACGACGTCACCCACGTGCCCGACGTCGACACTCTCGCCGTCGACCGTGGCCGTGCGCCTGCGGGCGAGGAGGAGCCGCCCGTCCTCGCCGGACAGGCCCACGGCGTGCGCGACGTCGTGGTTGAGCAGCGTGACGAGCTCGCGCTGGACCTGACCGGTGAGCACCATGCGAACGACGTCCATCGCCTCGCCGGACGTGTAGCGCAGCCCGCCGCGGAACTCCGAGTCGATACCGAGGCGGCCGAGCATCGAGGAGATCTGCGGGCCGCCGCCGTGCACGACGACCGGGCGGAGCCCCACCTGGTGGAGGAAGAGGACGTCGGAGGCGAAGGCGCGCTTGAGCTCGTCGTCGACCATCGCGTTGCCGCCGTACTTGACGACCACCGTGGCGCCCGCGAACCGCTGCAACCACGGCAGCGCCTGGACGAGGACCTCCGCCTTCTGGTGCGGGAAGAGGTCGCGCTCGGTGTCGAAGCGGAACTCGGGGGTGGCGGTGGGCGCGTCGCCGGACGGCCCCGTGGACGGGGCGGTCGTCGGGGCGTCGTTCGTCGTCGTGCTGGTCGAGATCGTCGGTTTGCTCATGTGGAGTACGCGCTGTTCTCGTGGATGTAGTCGTGCGTGAGGTCGTTGGTCCAGACGGTGACGGTGGCGTCGCCGGCCTTGAGGTCGACGAGGACGCTCACCTCGCGCTCCGCGGCCAGGTCGACGAGGTCGCGCGGCTCCCCCACCCCGGCGTTGCGGCACACCTGGACGCCGTTGACCGCGACGTCGATCGTGGTGGGGTCGAAGGGCGCGACGTCGACGGGCACCGTGCCGGCCGCGGCGATCACCCGGCCCCAGTTCGGGTCGTTGCCGAACACCGCCGCCTTGAAGAGGTTGGACCGCGTGATCGCGCGGGCGACGGCAAGGGCGGCGGGCTCGTCGGACGCGTTCGTGACGGTCACGGCGATGTCGTGGGACGCGCCCTCGGCGTCGGCGACGAGCTTGCGGGCGAGGTCCGCGCTCGCGGCGGTGACGGCGTCGGCGAGCTCGTCCTCGGTCGGGGTGACCCCGGAGGCGCCGGACGCGAGGAGGATGACCGTGTCGTTGGTCGACATACAGCCGTCGGAGTCGACGCGGTCGAAGGTCGTGGCGGTGGCGGCGCGCAGGACGCGGTCGGCGGTGGCGGCATCGACGACGGCGTCCGTGGTGAGGACGACGAGCATCGTGGCCAGGCCCGGCGCCAGCATCCCGGCGCCCTTGGCCATGCCGCCGACGGACCAGCCGGCGCCGGGGACGTGCACCTGCTTGGCGACGGTGTCGGTGGTCATGATGGCGTGGGCCGCGTCGTCGCCGCCGGTGGTGGCGAGGGTGATGGCGGCGGTGTCGATGCCGCCGAGGAGGCGCGGCATGTCGAGCCGCTCACCGATGAGGCCCGTCGAGCAGACGGCGACGTCGCCGGCAGAGACGCCGAGCGTGGCGGCCACGTGCTCGGCCGTGCGGTGGGTGTCGGCGAAGCCCTCGGGGCCGGTGCACGCGTTGGCACCCCCGGAGTTGAGGACGACGGCGTCGAGGCGCCCGTCCGCGACCGCCTGGCGCGACCAGGTCACCGGTGCGGCCTCGATGCGGTTCGTGGTGAGGACCGCGGCGGCGACGCGGTCGGGGCCGTCGTTGACGACGAGCGCGACGTCGGGGGCGCCGGAGGGCTTGAGGCCCGCCGTGACGCCGGCGGCCCGGAAGCCCTTCGGCGTGGTGATGCCGGGGGTGGTGGCGGGCGTGTTCTCAGGCTCGGGCGTGTTCGTGTCGGTCACGGGGCGACTCCCATCGTCGTGGGTCCGGAGGTCGGTGTGCTCATGGGAGACGCGGTGCTCACGGGGCGACTCCCGTCGTCGGCAGTCCGGCGGTCTCGTCGAGGCCGAGGGCGAGGTTGAGGGACTGGATCGCGCCGCCGGCGGTGCCCTTGACGAGGTTGTCGATGGCACACAGGGCGACGACTCGGCCGGCGCGGTGATCGACGGCGACCTGCACGGTGGCGAGGTTGGAACCGGCGACCTGGCTCGCGGTGGGCCACGTGCCCTCGGGCAGGAGACGGACGAAGGGCTCGTCGTCGTAGGCGGCGTGCCAGGCGGCGGCGACGTCCTCGGCCGTGGCGCCCTCGGCCAGCGGCGCGGTGACCGTGGCGAGGATCCCGCGCGAGATCGGCGCGAGGACCGGCGTGAAGGAGACCTTGGGGGTGGCGGCGCCGGCGACGGTGAGGTTCTGCTCGATCTCCGGGACGTGCCGGTGCGTGCCCGCGAGGCCGTAGGGCTGGAGGTTGCCGGCGGCCTCGGCGGCGGTGAGGTGCGGCTTGAGCGACTTCCCCGCGCCCGAGTAGCCGACGGCGAGGACCGCGACGACGTCGGAGGAGTCGACGACGTCCGCCGCGACGCCGGGCTGCAGCGCGAGCGTGACCGCCGTGACGTTGCAGCCGGGGACGGCGATGCGACGCGATGTGGTGAGGGCCGTGCGCTGGGCCGCGGGCGCGGTCTCGTCGGCGTGCAGGAGCTCGGGCAGTCCGTAGGGCCAGGCGCCGGCGTGCGGGGTGCCGTAGAAGTCGTCCCACGCGGTGGGGTCGGTGAGGCGGTGGTCGGCCCCGGCGTCGACGACGAGGCCCTCGTACCCGACGTCCTCCAGCGCGGCCGTGACCTCGCCGGAGGCGCCGTGCGGGAGGGCGAGGACGACGACGTCGTGCTCCGCGAGGCGCGCCGGGTCCGTGGGCTCGAGGACGCGGTCCGCGAGCGGGAGGAGGTGGGGCTGGTGGCGGAGCAGCGGGTCGCCGGCGGAGCTGTTGGCGGTGAGGGCGCCGACGGTGAGGTCGGGGTGCGCGAGGGCCAGGCGGAGGACCTCGCCGCCCGCGTACCCGGAGGCGCCGGCAACGGCTATCGAGAAAGACACCGCATCATCATACATGGGCTTGCATATCCATGCGGGCTGGGTGGTGAGGTGCGGCTGCGCCCCGGCACGAGATCAGGTGATCGGCGCGAGACCAGGGGATGCACCTGTCAGCGGCCATGAAAAGCTGCCCATAGGTGGCCAGGGAATGACCCGCTGACGGCCACAAGGACTGCCCAGTGATGGCCACCGGCTCTGCCCGGTGCTGGCCATCTGGTTTGCCCGCGCTACTCGTTGCCCGCCGCGTCGTGAGACGGCGGGGGCCCCTTCCCCGGGTTGGATATCGGTGTCGAATCGAATCCAGCGAGGAAGAGGCCCTGAATGAAGGATGCCGTAGAAACCATGAGAATACTCAGTGCCTATGACCTGACCAGGTCATTGCGGGGTGCCGCCGAGTTGACCGGTTGCTCCCACCACACCGTGGCCCGGCTGGTGCAGGCCCGCGATGCCGGCCAGGCCCCTGGAGCCGGAGCCAGTCGCCCGAGGGTCACCGACGCGTGGCTGCCCAAGATCGAGGAATGGGTCGAGGCCTCCACCGGGCGGATCCGCGCCGATGTCGTGCACGACAAGCTCACCGTGATGGGCTACACCGGCTCGGAGCGTTCCACCCGCCGGGCGGTGGCGGAGGTGAAGGCCGCCTGGCGGGCTGGGAGGCGGCGGGTGCACCGGCCCTGGATCACCGAGCCCGGGGGCTGGTTGCAGTACGACTTCGGCGATGGGCCGGTGATTGACGGGGCCAAGACGGTGCTGTTCGTGGCCTGGCTGGCCTGGTCTCGCTTTCGGATCGTCATCGCCCTGCGTGATAGGACGGCTCCGAGCGTGTTCGCTGCCCTGGACCGGTGTTTCCGGCTGATCGGGGGTGCCCCGACGTATGTGCTCACGGACAACGAGAAGACGGTGACGGTCTCCCATGTGGCCGGGGTGCCGGTGCGCAACCAGGCCACCGTGGCGTTCGCGGCGCACTACGGGGTGGAGGTGCTGACCTGCCGGCCGGCGGACCCGGCTGCCAAGGGCGGGGTGGAGAACGCGGTGAAACTGGCCAAGGCCGATCTGGTTCCGAAGGACACCAACCTGCGGACCGAGTACACCTCGTTCGCCGAGCTCGAAGAGGCATGTCAGTCGTTCATGGCCCTGGTCAACGCCCGGGAGCACCGGGTGACCCGCCGCCGCCCGGCCGACATGCTCGCCGAGGAGGCTGGCGCGCTGCACCGCATCCCCGCCACGGCGCACACCGTCTCCTACGGGGTCGGACGCAGGGTGCCGGAGAACACGCCGATGGTCTCCTTCGAGAACGCCCAGTACTCGGTGCCGGCGCACCTGCTCGGGGCCGAGGTCTTCGTCCGCCATCACGGCACCGGCCCGGACTCGCAGGTGGTCATCATGCACGCCGGTGCCGATGGTCCGGTGGAGGTCGCCCGGCATCAGCTGGCCCGGCCCGGGTCTCCGGCCATCGACGACGCGCACTTCCCCGGCCACCAGGCGGACAAGGTGCCCGGGGACTACACCCCGACGCCTCGTTCGGCGGCGGAAGCGGAGTTCCTGGGCATCGGGGCCGGGGCGAGGACCTGGCTGGTGGAGGCCGCCGCGGCCGGCACGGCGCGGATCGGCCAGAAGATGGCCGAGGCCGTCACCCTGGCCAAGCTGACCGGCACCGACCAGGTCGACAAGGCCCTCGGGGTCGCCGCCGTGCACCACCGCTTCGCCCACGGGGACCTGTCCTCCCTGCTCACCGCCGCCGGCCACCGCACCGGGACTCACGCCGCGACGGAGGAACGGTCCCTGACGCAGGGCACCGCCGGCTGGGCCGGCCTCGGCACCACCAGCACCGAGGGGGCAGCCCGATGAGCATCACGACCCCGAACACCACCGCACCGGCGCTGCCGGCCGAGCTCGAGGCGCTGATGCGGCAGCTGAAGATGCCCCACGCCCGAGGGATCGCCGCCGAGGTCCTGGCCACCGCCCGGGCCCAACGCTGGGAACCGGCCGAAGTCCTCAAGGCTCTCTTGACGGAGGAGACCGCCGGGCGGGCCCGGTCCATGCTCGCCGCCCGGCGCAAGGCCGCCGGATTCCCCACCGGCAAGACCTTCACCACCTGGGATGAACAGGCCTCCTCGATCCTGGCCCCCACCCAGCAGTCCCTGCGCACCCTGGAATGGCTCTCACGCAGGGAGAACCTCGTGGTCTGCGGGCCCTCCGGCACCGGCAAGACCTTCTTCCTCGAGGCCCTGGGCCAGCAAGCCGTCGAGGAGGGCCGACGGGTGGCCTGGTTCACCCTTGAGGACCTCGGGGCGATGATCCGAGCTCATCGGCCCGATGACACCATCACCAAGGCCGTGGCCCGGATCCTGCGCGCCGACCTGGTCATCATCGATGACATCGGGCTGCTGCCGGTCGCCGACGATGCCGCCGAGGGCCTCTACCGGATCGTGGACGCCGCCTACGAGAAACGCTCCGTGGCCATCAGCTCCAACCTGCACCCAGCCGGTTTCGACGAACTGATGCCCAAGACCCTGGCCACCGCCACCGTGGACCGGCTCCTGCACCACGCCCACGTCTGCCAGACCACCGGAGACTCCGTGCGGATGACCCAGGCGATGGCCGGGAAGGGAGTCATGCCACTGAACTGATCCCATCACGGTGGCCAGCATCACCACCCAAGCGGGCAAACCAGCTGGCCACCAGTGGGCAGTTCTGATGGCCACCAGCGGGACGAAACACTGACCGCCTATGGGCAGAACTCAACGGCCCTTGACA
>NZ_JBUZNL010000016.1:0-78652 GCF_055326485.1 Georgenia sp. G2120
GGCCTGCGGGCCCGCTTGTCGGCCCTGCGCTGCGCGTTCCGGCACGAGTACGCCCACCGGTAGGCGCCACCACGACCGGCGGGATTGGCCTGCCGGCGTCCCGCCGGGGAACGCGTCCCGGGTGTGTCCAGGTGAGCGCCCCGGTAGGAGTTATTGCGAGTGACCTCGCGCCACACCGTGGTCCGGTGACGACCGATCCGCTCAGCGATCTGCGGGAACGTCAATCGCTGACCGAACAGCGCCTCGATCTTCGCCCGCTCCTCAAGTGTCAATCTCTTCCCAGCCATCCGTACACCCTCCCAAGGCGCACGTTGCAACAACCGATTGAAACCGCCCAATCTCGACGGGCACGAACCGCAATCTCGACGGGCACCAACCGCAGTCTCGACGAAAGAAGCTCAGGCGGCGAGGAGGGCGCGCAGGACGTGCATGACGCCGTCCTCGTCGTTGGACGGGGCGACGAACCGGGCGGCGGAGCGGATCTCGGGCTCGGCGTTGGCCACGGCGAACGGCATCCCGACCGACTGCAGCATCGCGAGGTCGTTGAAGTGGTCGCCGAACGCGGCACTCGCCTCGCGGGGGATCCCGAGCGACTCGCGCAGGCGCGTGAGCGCGGCCCCCTTCGAGGCGCCGGCGCGCATGACGTCGGCCCAGTACTCGTGGGAGCGCACGATCGCGGCGTCGAGCTCGAGCGCCTGAAGCGCCGGGACGACCGCCTCGACGATCGGCTCCGCGTCCCAGGTGGCGAGCTTGACGACGTCCTCGGGAAGGTCGGTGAGGTCGTCGACGACCTCGACGACCGGGTAGAAGTGGCGCACGTGCGCGAGGAACGTCGCGTCGCTGCGCTCGACGTACGCCCGAGACGGCGCGCCGGCCACGAGCCCCGTGTCCCGCCCCTGGGCGGCCAGCGCGCGGACGGCGGTGGCGACGCGCACGGTCGTCTCGCGGTCGACGGTCTCGGCGCGCAGCACCTCCTCGCCCTGCCAGGCGACGGCACCGTTCTCCGAGAGCACGGTGATCCGGTCGCCGACGGGCGCCATGGTCTCCATGATCGCGCCGCGCTGCCGCCCGCTCGCGGCGACGAGCACGATGCCGCGCCCGATCAGCTCCTCGGCGACCGGCCGGAACTCGTCGTTCACCGTCTTGTCGGAGCGGACCAGCGTGCCGTCCATGTCGAGCGCCACGAGGCGCAGGTCCCGCGCCTCCTCGGCGGTCGGGAGGTCGAGGGCCGGGGCGAGGGAGGACTGTTCGAGCACGCCCCCAGTCTCCCAGCCTTTCGGGCCGACGTCGTCCGCCCTCGGACGCCGATCGGGTGGCGTCCGACGCTTCCGGACCTCCGGAAGTGCCGCACGCCACCCGAACGGTTCGATCAGCGGATCGCCCACCTCACAGCGCCCACCTCACAGCGCCCACCTCACAGCGCCCACCTCACAGCGCCCGCGTCACGACGACCGCGTCACAACGACCGCGCGAGGCTCCGGCGCATGGCCCACGAGCCGAGCAGCACGGCGAGGGCCGCCATCCCGGCGAGCACCCCGAGCATCGGCAGGATGTCGACGAGCCCGCCGTCGTGCCGCTGGATCTCGGCGAACGCGTCGTAGGCCCAGGCGTGCGGGGTGACGTGGGCGACCTGCCGCATCGTCTCGGGGAACACCTCGAGCGGGGCCATGCCGCCGCCGATGCCGGCGAGCACGAGGCCGAGCCCCACGCCCACCCCGGACGCGGCGCCCTCGTTGTCGAGCACCGAGCCGAGCAGCATCGCCACGCCCGCGGCCACCGCGGCGAACACGGCGAGCACGAGGGCGGACAGGGCGAGGTTGCCCCAGTCCACGCCGAAGAGGATCGCGGTGGCGGCCATGATGTAGAGGCCTTGGAACATCGCGATCACCCACCGCCCGAGGGTGAGCCCGCCCATCATCTGGCTCGTGCGTACCGGCGCGGCCAGCGACCGCCCGATGACCCCGTTGCGGCGGGCCTGGATGAGCGTCCCGGAGGCGGCGAGCGAGATGAGGAAGACGAACAGGAGCAGCTGGGAGACGCCGCCGAGGTCGAACTGGCCGAGACCCGAGAACTCCTGGGCGATCTCGTTCACGTCGGTGACGACGAGCTCCGGCGCCGCGACCTCCTCGCGGGTCTCGCCGAGCGCCTGCTCGGCGTCGGCCTGCTCGGCGCCGGCCGACACGAGCGCGTCGACCTGCGCGCGCTCGAGGGAGAGGGACTCGACGGCGGTCGACACGCGCTGCTCGATCGCGAACGCGTTCCCGCCCGAGCCGGAGACGACCTCGACGGTCACGGGCTCGCCGTCGGCCCAGGAGGTCTCGGCGCCCTCGGGGACGAACAGCCCCACGTCGGTCCGGCCGCGGGCGACGGCCGTCCGCGTCGCATCGGCGTCGTCGGAGGAGACCGTGAGGTCGTGCTCCTCGAGGGCGGTGACGAGCTCGGTGCGCAGCTCGCCGTCGGGTCCCGCCACGGTGACGCTGCCCTGGGAGCCGGCTGCTCCGAACTGGGAGCCGAGCACGAGGACGAGCAGGAGCGGGAAGAAGAAGACGAAGAAGATGTTGGAGCGGTCCCGCAGGAACCGGCGCAGCTCGGTGCCGGCGACCGTCAGGATGGCTCTCACAGCGACGTCCCCCTGTCCGGGACGAGGCGGGACACCGCGCCCATGACGAGTGTGAATCCGAGCAGGACGGCGACCGGGACGGCGATCTCGCCGAGCCCCCCGCCGCCGGAGGTGATCCCGAGTCCGCGCGTGAAGGCGCCGATCGGGTTGAGGTCGAGGATCTGCCCGAGCAGCCCGGAGGCGCTCATCGGGAAGAACGCGCCGCCCGCCATGCCGAGCACGAGCGCGACGATCGACTGGGCGATGTTCGCCTGCTCGCTCGAGCGCGTGACCCGGGCGATGACGAGCATGACGGCGGTGCCGGCGGCGGTCACGCACAGGACGAGCACGGCGACCGCGAACGGGTTGCCGAAGTCGACCCCGAACATCAGGCTGCCCGCGACCAGGAGCACGGTCGTGGCGACCGCGCCGAGGAGGAAGCTCGTCAGCGCCTTGGCGGCGCCGATGTGCCAGGTCGGCATCGGCATCGACCGGAGCCGGGCGAGCGTGCCCTGCTCCCGCTCGGTGACGAGCGCGAGCACGCCGAACCCGACCGTGAACAGGAGGAACAGCCCGGCCTGGCCCGCGACGAGGGTGGCGGAGGCGTCGAGCTGCTCGTCCGCCGTCGTGCCGGCCGTGAGGGCGAGCGCGGTGTCGCCCGCGCCGACCTGTTCGGCGAGCGCCCCGATCTGCTCGGGCGCCATGCCGAGCGCGGACCCGGCGCCGGCCGCCGTCGAGGCGGCGTGCATCCGGGTGAGCGTGCCCTGGAGGATCGACAGCACGACGTCGCCCTCGATCCCGGCGGCGTCACCCTCGATGACGGAGACGTCGAGCGCCTCACCTCCGCGCAGGCCCTCGCCGAAACCCTCGGGCACGACGACGCCGAGCGCGGCGTCGCCCTCCTCGGTCATCGTGCGTGCGTCCTCGGCGGAGGTCTCCTCGACCGTGACGTCGAAGCCCTCGATGCCGCCGAGGACGTCGATCAGGGTGGCGGCGGAGTCGTCGCCGTCGGGGACCGAGGCGGCCACCGTGACGGGGTCGAGCTCGTCGTCCTGCGCCCCGCCGACCACGAGGTTGAGGACCGTCATCAGGGCGAGCGGCACGACGATCGCGAAGATGATGACCGACTTGTCTCGTATGCGTTGACGCAGGTCCGACTGCGTCATGGTCCAGATGGTCCGCATGTCAGTCCCTCAGCGCCTTCCCGGTCAGGTGGAGGAAGACGGACTCGAGGTCGGGGCGCGAGATCTCGACGTCGGAGAGCGTGAGCCCGGCGCCGGTGGCCCGCGTGACGACGTCCGCGACAACGGCGGGCGCGTCACGGACGGTCAGGCGCAGGGTGCGCCGTTCGACGTCGACCTTCTCGACCGCGGCGAGCTCCCGCAGGGCGGCGGCCGCCGCCTCGGTGTCCCCGGTGCCGGACAGGACGATCTGGTCGACCCCGCCCACGATCCGCGTGAGCTCCTCGCGCGTGCCCTCCGCCTGGATCCGCCCGGCGTCGACGATCGCGATCCGGTCGCAGAGCCGCTCGGCCTCCTCCATGTAGTGGGTCGTGTACAGCACGGCCATGCCCTCGACCGAGAGCTTCTCGACCGACTCGAGGATCGAGTTGCGCGACTGCGGGTCCACGCCGACCGTCGGCTCGTCGAGGATGAGCAGCTCGGGGCGGTGGAGCAGGCCGATGCCGATGTTGAGGCGGCGCTGCATGCCGCCGGAGTAGTTCTTCGTCTGGTCCTTCGCGCGGTCGGTCAGGCCGATGAGCTCGAGCACCTCGTCGACACGGCCCTTGAGCTCGGAGCCGGCGATGCCCTGGAGGCGGCCGAAGTACACGAGGTTCTCGCGCGCTGTGAGCTCGGGGTAGATCGCGAGGTCCTGGGGGACGAGCCCGATGTGACGCTTCGGCTCGACGGCGTGCGGGCCGACCCGTTCGCCGGCGATCGTCACGGTCCCGGAGTCGGCGGGGATGAGCCCGGCGACCATCGAGATCGTCGTCGTCTTCCCGGCGCCGTTCGGCCCGAGGAGACCGAAGGTCTCGCCCTTGTCGATGTGGAAGCTCACGCCGCCGACGGCGGTGAGGTCGCCGAACCTGCGGACGACCTCGTCGACCACGAGGACGGCGCTGTCGGGGACGGGGGTGGGTGGGACGTGCTCGGCCTGCTGCGTCATGGCGCCTCTCCTGGCTGGTGGGACGCTGACGACAGTAGGAGCGCGACGTCCGCCGGTCTCCGACATTTGTCATGCATCGACGGGCCACGTGTCACGAACCGACGGGCCACGTGTCACGAACGTCGCGGCGCGCCGGGCGGTGCGGACATGCACCGACACCGCGCGGGCGGCCACAATGACCCATGTGCCCACCCCCGAGAACCGACGCGCTGCGACGCCCGACGTCGCCCGCCGGTCCGCGCAGGCGGGCGACACCCCCGACCGTCTACCCCGGGTGGCCGTCATCGCCGACACGCTGAGCGACCTGCGCGAGCTGCGGCTCCCGCTCGACATCCCGGGCGCCGAGGAGGCGCGCGGGCGGCGACGACGCGTGCTCACGGAGCTCGAGGTCCGCCTCCTGCCGCGCCTGCGCGAGGACTCGGCGCCGGCGGTGGTCGTGCTGGGCGGCTCCTCGGGGGCCGGCAAGTCGACCCTGCTCAACTCACTCGTGGGCGACGAGATCTCCCTCGCCGGCGTGCTCCGGCCCACCACGCGCACCGCGATCCTCGCGGCGCACCCCGACGACGCCGACGCGCTCGTGGACAACCCGCTTCTCGAGCTGGCCCGCCTCGCGCCGACCGATCAGGTCCCGCGGGGCGTGGCCGTGCTCGACGCCCCGGACCTCGACTCGGTCGAGGCGCGCAACCGGCAGCTGTCCGCGCGGCTCGTCGAGGCCGCCGACCTGTGGGTATTCGTCACCACCCCCGTGCGGTACGGCGACGAGCTGCCGTGGTCGGCGCTCGCCGCCGCGCAGGCGCGCGGGGTGACGGTCGCGGTCGTCCTCAACCGGGCCAACGACCGGGTCCGGCGCGAGGTCGAGCAGGACCTCACCAGGAGGCTCCAGGCCCTCGGCGCCTCGGACGCCCCGATCTTCGTGGTGCCCGACGTCGGACCGAACCACGGTCCGCTCCCGCCCGAGAGGGTCTCCGAGCTGCGGCAGTGGCTCGGCCTCGTCGCGCGCTCCCGGGCGGGGTCGATGCTGCGCCGGCACACGACCCGGACCACGTGGGCGGCCCTTCGCGCCGACCTGCTCGCGATCGCCGACGCCGCCGACGCGCAGGTGCGGCGCGCCGAGGAGCTGACCGGGCTGGTCGACGACGCGATCGCCGGACCGCTGGCGGACGTCCGCGAGGCCGTGACCGACCCGTCGCTCGGGCACGGATCGCCCACCACGCGCTGGCTCGCGCTCGCCTCGACCGGCGGTCCGCTCGCCCGGGTCGCCACCCGGCCCGAGCGGCTGCGCTCCGGTCGCGCGCGGGTCAACGAGGAACGCCGGGCCGCCGCCGTCAGCGTGGGCGCCCAGGTCGACGGCCCCGTCCACGACACGATCCTGCGGCACGTGCGCGCCGCCGACTCGGCGATGACCTCGCGCTGGGAGGCCGGGGGTGCCGCCGAGATCCTCGCCGGCGAGCGGGTCCGCCGCGCGCGCGGCCCCGAGGCGCTCGCCGAGCGCGCTGTCGAGGCGTGGCAGGCCTCGGTCTCAGCGGCCGTCGACCCGGTCGCGTCCGGGACGACGGCGGGCGACGTGCTCGGGGCCGACGGGGTCGCCGGCCTCGTGCGCGCCGCTGCCGTGGGCCTCGCCGGCCCCGCCACCGCGCTGCGGGGGCTGTTCCCGTCCGACGGGGAGCGACTCGTGACCGGCGCCCGCGAGAGCCTGACCGACCTGGCCCAGGGCGCCGTCCGCGACGTCGCCCGCCCCTACGCCGACGTCCTGGCGGACCTCGCCGTCGACCCCGGCACCGCCGTCCGCCTCCGCGCGGGCGAGCTCAAGGAGTTCACGTGACCCAGACCGCACCGATCGCGGCCGCCTCCGACCGTCCCGTCGCCGAGCGGCTGCGTGCCCGCATCGGCGCCCTCACCGAGGCGCTCGACCGTGCCGGCGACCGGGTGGACGCCGAGGCCGCGGCCACCGCGCGCGAGCGGTGCGCGGAGCTGCTCGACCGGCTCGAGCTCGGCGTGGACCACGCGGTCGTCGCGCTCGTCGGCGGGACCGGCTCGGGCAAGTCGTCGATGTTCAACCAGATCGCCACGCTCGAGGTGGCCGAGGTGGGGCCGCTGCGCCCGACCACCGAGGAGCCCACGGCCTGTGTGTGGGGTCCGGACGCGACACGTCTGCTCGACTTCCTCCTCGTCGAGCCCGGTCGCCGGGTGACGCGCGAGTCGCTGCTCGACGCCTCGGACGAGGAGCTCCTGCACGGCCTCGTCCTCCTCGACCTGCCGGACCACGACTCCCGCTCGGAGTCCAACCAGCGGATCGTCGAGCGGATGCTGCCGCTCGTCGACGTCCTCGTCTGGATCGTCGACCCGCAGAAGTACGCCGACCACGTCCTCCACGACAACTACCTCACGCACCTGCGCGGCCGCGAGGAGCACATGCTCGTGGTGGTCAACCAGATCGACAACCTGCGCGAGCAGGACGTCGACGTCGTCGTCGAGGACGTGCGGGAGGTGCTGCGCCGCGACGGCCTCGACGGGGTCGAGATCCTCACCGCCTCCGCGCTGACGGGGGAGGGGGTCGCCGACGTGCGGGAGTTCCTCGCCCGCGCGCTCGTGCGTCCCACGACTTCGTCGGCCACGCTCGACGCCGGGATCGACCGCCTCGCCGAGCGCCTCGCCGACCAGGTCGCCGACCGGCAGATCACCCCGCCCGCCGACGACGCCGTGGGCGCCCACCTCTCCCGCGCCGTCGGGACCGAGGCCGCCGCCGACTCGGTGCGCACCGCCGTCCGTTCGGGCGGCGCGGCCGCGAGGCCCGAGCCGGTCCGACCGCTCGCCGTGGCCGACGTGCGCGGCGACTGGCTCGCCGAGGTCACCGCGGGCGTGCCCGAGCGGTGGTCGAGGTCGCTCGACGACGCCGTCACCGATGCGCCGGACCTGGCCCGCGCGGTGGACGCCGCCGTCGCGGAGGTCCCGCTGCCCGCCACCGACGTGCCCCGCGCCCGCGGGCTGCAGATCGGGGGCGCGGTGGCGCTCGCGCTGGCGGTCGTCGTGGTGGTCGTCGGGCTGATTGCGTCCCTGCCGCTGGTCGCATGGGTGCTCGGGGCCGTGGTGCTCGCCGGCGTCGGGGCGGGTCTGCTCCTCGCGGCGCCGAGGGTGCGGGCCACGGCGGCCGACGAGCGCGCGACCGGCTACTCCCGCGAGCTCGACTCCCGGCTGCGCGACGTGGGGCGCTCCGCCCTGCGCGAGCCCGCCGAGCCGGTCCTCGCCGATCACGAGTCCCTCCGCACGGCCCTCGCCTGACGGTCCCCATCACTCACCTGTCGTCGAGATTGCGGTTCGTCGTCGTCGAGATTGCGGTTGGTGCCCGCCGAGATTGCGGTTGGGAGCCCCGCCTTCTGGTCGAGAGTGCGGGGTAGCGCCTCGACCTTCTGCCGAGAGCGCGGCTCGGGGTCTCGCTCCTCGTCGAGAGCGCGGCTCAGGGCCGTCCCGCCCGCCACGACGTCCCCACAGGTCCGCGGACTGCACCCTCGTCCACAGCCCCCGACGACGGTCCGCACATCGAGTGGGTCCCTCACGCCACGGTGGGCGCGAGTCGGCACGGCGCCGGCAGCGAAGGAGCACGTCATGTCCAACGAGATCCAGGTGACGGTGCGCGGCAACGCCGCCGCCGACGCCATCCTCCGTACCACCGAGTCCGGGACGCCCTGGGTGTCGTTCCGCCTCGGTTCGACCCCGCGCAAGTTCGACACCGTGAGCAACACCTGGGTGGACGGACCCACCCAGTGGTTCAACGTCAAGAACTTCGGCCGGATGGCGCCCCACATCGGGGCGTCAGTCAAGAAGGGGACGCCCGTGCTCGTACGCGGGAACCTCGCCACCGAGACGTGGACCGGCAAGGACGGCGGGGAGCGCACCAACCTCGTCATCAACGGCGAGTCCGTCGCTCTCGAGATGTCCCGCGGGCTGACCACCTACACGAAGGTCGACAACGGAACGGCGGGCCAGGGCGAGCAGCAGGGTCCGGCGTCGTCGGACGGCGATCTCTCCGGTGCGCCGGAGGTCGACGAGGCCGACGGCGTCGAGACCGGTCACGGGATCGAGTCCGAGCCCCTCGAGGTCGACCGCGAGCTCGAGTCGGCCTTCTGACCGCCCGGGGCGTCCGGCCGCGCGGGGAGAGTGGTCGGACGCCCGGGGTGATCGTCGTCGACAGGTCGGCGCCTCCCGGGTCGGATGCGAGGACGGGTTGGGCCCGGTTCCCCCGCCTCGCCTACGCTGGGGGACAGCGCCGCGGCCGCACGGGCCGGGCACACCCCACCACCTGATCGAGAGGGAGCTACGTGGCCGAGTACATCTACTCCATGGTCCGGGCCCGCAAGGCCCACGGGGACAAGGTCATCCTCGACGACGTGACGATGTCGTTCTACCCGGGCGCCAAGATCGGCATGGTCGGTCCGAACGGCGCGGGGAAGTCCACGATCCTCAAGATCATGGCCGGCCTCGACCAGCCGTCGAACGGCGACGCCGTCCTCACCCCCGGTCACACCGTGGGCATCCTCCTGCAGGAGCCGCCGCTCAACGAGGAGAAGACCGTCCTCGGCAACGTCCAGGAGGGTGTGGGCGAGATCCTGGGCAAGGTCGAGCGGTTCAACGAGATCGGCAACGAGATGGCCGAGCCGGACGCCGACTTCGACGCGCTCATGGAGGAGATGGGCAAGCTCCAGACCGAGATCGACGCCGCCAACGCGTGGGACATCGACGCCCAGCTCGCGCAGGCCATGGACGCGCTGCGCTGCCCGCCGCCGGACTCGCCGGTCACCAACCTCTCGGGTGGTGAGCGCCGCCGCGTCGCGCTGTGCAAGCTCCTGCTCGAGCAGCCCGACCTCCTGCTCCTCGACGAGCCCACCAACCACCTCGACGCCGAGTCCGTCCTCTGGCTCGAGCAGCACCTGTCGAAGTACCCCGGCGCCGTCATCGCCGTCACGCACGACCGGTACTTCCTCGACCACGTGGCCGAGTGGATCGCCGAGGTCGACCGCGGCCGCCTCTACCCGTACGAGGGCAACTACTCCACGTACCTGGAGAAGAAGCAGCAGCGCCTCGAGGTCCAGGGCAAGAAGGACGCCAAGATGGCCAAGCGCCTGGCCGACGAGCTCGAGTGGGTGCGCTCCAACGCCAAGGGCCGGCAGGCCAAGTCGAAGGCGCGACTCGCCCGCTACGAGGAGATGGCCGCCGAGGCCGAGCGCACGAGGAAGCTCGACTTCGAGGAGATCCAGATCCCGCCCGGCCCGCGGCTCGGCAGCGTGGTCATCGAGGCGCGCGACCTGCACAAGGGCTTCGACGACCGCGTGCTCATCGACGGACTGTCCTTCAGCCTCCCGCGCAACGGCATCGTCGGCGTCATCGGCCCCAACGGTGTCGGCAAGACGACGCTGTTCAAGACGATCGTCGGCCTGGAGCCGCTGGACTCCGGCGACCTGACGATCGGCGAGACGGTGAAGATCAGCTACGTCGACCAGTCGCGCGGCGGCATCGACCCGGACAAGAGCCTCTGGGAGGTCGTCTCGGACGGGATGGACTACATCCAGGTCGGCAACGTCGAGATGCCCTCGCGCGCGTACGTCTCGGCGTTCGGCTTCAAGGGGCCGGACCAGCAGAAGCGGGCCGGCGTGCTGTCCGGCGGTGAGCGCAACCGCCTCAACCTCGCGCTCACGCTCAAGCAGGGCGGCAACCTCCTGCTCCTCGACGAGCCCACCAACGACCTCGACGTCGAGACCCTCGGCTCCCTGGAGAACGCCCTGCTCGAGTTCCCCGGCTGCGCGGTCGTCGTCACGCACGACCGGTGGTTCCTCGACCGCGTCGCCACGCACATCCTCGCGTGGGAGGGCACCGAGGAGAACCCGGCCAGCTGGTACTGGTTCGAGGGCAACTTCGAGTCCTACGAGGCCAACAAGGTCCAGCGCCTCGGCCCGGAGGCCGCGCGCCCCCACTCCGTCACCTACCGCAAGCTCACGCGCGACTGACCTCGGTCCCACCGACGAACCGGCCGCGCGCGTCAGGCGCGGCCGGTTCGTTTGTGCTGTCGCGCGTCCGATATGGTCCCTCGCGGCCCATCCTCAACGACTCCAGGAGAGACAGTGACTGAGTACAACCCCTCGGCAGCATCGGCGCCCGGCCCCGGCGGGCAGCCCGGCCCCGACCACGGGTACGGACAGCAGCCGCAGGGCTACGGCCAGCCCGCCCCCGGGGCCGGCTACGGCCAGACGGGCGGCTACGCCCAGGGGCAGCCGGGACAGGCCCCCGCCGGCTACGGTGCGCCGGGTCAGCAGTACGCGCCGCAGGCCCAGGGCCAGGGGAACGTCTTCTCCGCCCTCTTCTCCGGCAGCTTCACCGAGTCGGCCGTCGCGCGATTCGCCTCGACGATCTTCTACATCGGCGTGGCGATCCTCGCCGTCGAGTGGATCGGTGAGATCTTCACCCTGACGAGCGCTTACGGCGATGCCCCGGCCGGCCTGTGGGTGCAGTGGGTGCTCAGCCTCGCCGTCGTGCTCCTCAAGGTCGCCGTGCTGCGCGGCTTCATCGAGATCGTCGTGGCGGTCTCGCGTCAGCGCAGGTAGGACGAGCGTGCGGCGCGAGTCGTCCGCCGCATACGCGAGCACCAGCTCCGACGACGAGTGAGCGCCGCCCGGTCACAGACCGGGCGGCGCTCGTTCGTGCTGGACAGTGGTCCGTTCGCTCGCCCGCCCGCCCGGCGAGTGAGGGGAAGTCCTCCCAACGAGTGAGCGCGTCGCCCCGGGGACGACGAAGCGGGCCCCGCTCCCTGATGGGTGCGAGGCCCGCTCACTGGTCGGACCGAAGTCCGCTCCTTCGTCGGTTACGTCAGCGGCGGATGCCGAGGGTGTCCTCGCCGTCGCCGTTCCAGTCACCGACGAAGACCTCGTCGCCCGAGCGGCCGTAACGCACCTCGAGGTCCGCCCAACCACCGGTGAGGGTGTTGGACATCAGGTACAGGTTCCCGCGACGCGAGGCGAACGTGTCGCTCCCGTCCCCGTCCCAGTCACCCACGAGCACCTGGTCGTTGCCGCGCCCGTAGGTGAACTCCGCGTCCGCCCAGCCGGAGCTGAGCGAGTTGGACACGAAGTACCGGGCACCACGACGCACGGCGAACGTGTCGGTGCCGTCGGCGTCGTAGTCACCGACCAGGACCTGGTCGTTCGCACGGCCGTAGTCCAGCTCGGTCTCCGCGTCCCCACCCGCAAGCGAGTTGGTCAGGAAGTACGAGTTACCGCGACGAACGGCGAAGGAGTCCACGCCGTCACCGTCCCAGTCACCCACGAGCACGGTGTCCCCGGAGCGGCCGAAGGTCAGCTCGATGTCCGCGTTGCCCCCGTAGAGGAAGTTGGACAGGAAATAGGCGTTCCCACGGCGCACCGCGAGCGTGTCGCTGCCGTTGCCGTCCCAGTCACCCACGAGCACCTGGTCACCGGGGCGACCGAAGGAGAACTCGTGGTCCGCCCAGATGTCCCAGCCGTCGTTGAGGTAGAACCCACGACCCGGCGACGGCGGGACCGGCTCGGGGTCGGGGTCCGGCGTCGTGCTGTCGTCGAAGGTGTGGCTCCACTCGGTGGTGGCGTCCTCGGCCAGCTCGTACCCCTCGGCCGCGCGCGCCGTGACGGTCACGGTCCCCTCACCGGGGTGCGTGCCCGCCTCGACGACCTCGTCGCCGACCAGGTACTCCACGCCCTCGACCTCGGGAACCGTGAACGTGTCCGCGTCGGTCCCGTCCTCGTCCGTGAACACCACGTCCTCAGGAGTCACCACCACCGGCTCGGGCTCGTCGGTCCCGCACTGCCCGCTGGCCGCGCCCGCGACCGTGAAGGGCACGCCCGAGTCCGTCGGGACGACCGCGTTGCCCGTGCAGGCCAGCGAGCCGTCGACGGTAAGACCGGAGAGGATGGTCGCCATGCGGCCGCTGTTGTCCGCGATCGTCACGTCGTCGGCGACCTCCGAGCGGTCGATGACGACAGGGCCCGCCGTGCCGGTGACGCTGAGCGTGCCCCCGATCGTCGACTGCTCACACCCGGCGGTCGTGTCGCCCACCGAGACCTGGCCGGTCGTACCAGCGATGCTCACCGGTCCGGTGACGCCGGACCCGCAGATCGCGACGACGGAGGCGCCGTTGGTGGTGATCGAACCGGTGACCTCGGAGTCCTGGACGATGAGCCGTCCGCCGTCGGTGACGGTGATGTCGCCCGAGACGTTCGCGTCGTCGAGGCAGAGCCCGCCCGCGCCGGCGGTGACCGATCCGTCGTGGGCGCCGGTGATCGTCTGCTCGCACGGCGGTGCGATCGAGACGTTCCGCGACCACACCTCCCACGGCGCCACACGCCCGCGGTCACCGGCGACGACGACGTTCATCGAGTCGAGCACCGTGAAGGCGCCGTTCTCGGAGTTGTTGTAGTCGACGCCGACCGGGACGCTCCAGTCGTCCCCGCGCCCGCTCTCGGACATCGTGAGCACGAGCCCGGGCCGCCCCACCATGAGGAGCAGCTCGCCCGAGGGGAGCATCTCCATCGTGGGCTGGACGCTCTCCAGGTCCTGCCCGGCCGGGCCGACGTCGATCGGCTCCGGCTCGCTCCAGGTCGCGCCGTCGTCCGTCGAGCGCGAGTGGAGCATCGGCAGGTGCCAGCCGGTGCGCATGACCATGTACAGCGAACCGTCGGCGAGCCGCTCGACCGCGCCCTCGCTCGGTCCGTCGTAGGCGGTGACGTCGGCGAGCTCCGGGTCCTCCACGGCGACCGTGCCGCGGACGTCCCAGTTGATGCCGCCGTCCTCGGAGACGAGCAGGAGCTGGCGGTAGTTCTCGTCACCCTCGTAGTAGCCGTAGGCCGAGATGTACAGCGTGCCGTCGGGGTCCTCGAGCAGGGTGTGGAGCAGCACGAAGCCGCCCAGCGTTGTCCCCGGCCGCGGTGAGGTGGCGCCGATCGGCCGCATCGGCTCGGGCGTGTCGAGCACACCGTCGCGGTGCTCCCAGCTCGTGCCGCCGTCGGAGGAGATCGCGGTCTCCACGGTGGCCTGGCGGTTGTCGCTGCCCTCCACCATGAACGTGTTGAAGTCGACCGCGATGATGTCGCCGTTGCGGAGCCTCGACACGGTGATGCCCGAGGCGTCCGGCATGGGGTTGAGGTCCACGGCGGGGGTCCAGCTCGCGCCGTCGTCGTCCGACATCCCGAAGAGGAAGCCGGAGGCGTCGATGCGGTCCGGGCTGGCCGAGTACGGGAAGATGATGCGACGTCCGCCGTCGTCGGTCGGGACGAGGATCCCGCCGAGGGGGAAGCCGAGATCCTCGCCGTCGTCGTCGATCGTCACGGTGTCGCCGATGGTGAACGGCGCGGTGCCGACCGCCTCGGCCGGGGTCTCCTCGGCCGTGCCGAACGTGACGTCGTCGATGAAGAGATCGTCGACCGCAGCCCCGACGCCGGTCGCACCCGTGGTGAAGGCGAGCCCGGTGATGGCCGTGACCGCGTTGGTCGCACCCGAGTTGTTGCCGATGGTCGACCCCGCGGAGCCGACGTACTCGCCTCCGACGCTCACCCGCGCGGCGGCGTTGTCGCTCGGCACCGCCACCTCGATCTGCGACCACTCGCCGAGCGGGACGCTGCCGGCCGGGGCCAGCTCGCGCCAGGTCCGGGTCCACTGCTCGTACCACTCGATGCTGCCGTCGTCGATCACTCGTAGGCGGAAGAGCGAGTTGGCCGGGTGGCCGGTCGGGAGCAGCGAGTCGCCGACGATGTCGAACGTGAATCCCTCGAGCGCCGTGGGGTTGACGTCGAAGGAGAGGTAGGCGCCCTGTTGGGGGGCGACCGGGCAGGTCACGCCGACGGCCGCGTCGGAGCTCGTGTCCTGGAGCAGCAGAGAGCGCTCGCCCCCGGACGCGGCCGCGTCGCTGACGAGCGCCGGGTCGTACCCGTCGAGCGTCGAGCAGTTGGCCGGTACGGCACCGACGTCGTCGTTCTCGAAGGTCAGCGTGTCGAACTCGCCGGCGACGGTGATCTCCTGGGTGCTGTCGGACTCGTTGCCGAGAGCGTCGGTGATCACGGTGCGGAGCGTGTTGACCCCGGGCCGGGTGAACGTGTGGGAGATCGACACCGTCACCCAACCGTCGTCGTCGGGACCGCTGAGGACCGCCGGGATGGTCTCGCCCTGCCACTCGGCGACCGCGGTGTAGTCCTCGAGCGCCTCGCCCTCGGGCAGCTGGAACCTGGCGATCGGCTCGTCGGTGACCTCCGTGCCGACCGCGAGGCCGGTGTCGTCGAACGTGGGCTCGATGGTGAGACCGGCGAAGGCGTCGTCGGGCAGCTCGCCGGAGACGGCGAGGTCGTCGATGTAGTAGTCGACGCCGACGGCGCCGGCACCGGCCGAGCCGAAGTAGATCTCACCCATCGTGGGTGACTCCGCGTTGCGCCGGTCGGTCTCGAACCGGACGCCGTTGAGGATGAGCTCGGCACGCTCGGTGGTCGCGTTGATGGTGACGTCGACCCACTCGTTGAGCGTCGCACCTCCCGGGATCGTGGCGACGTCGGCGAAGCTCGACCCGTTGTAGGCCGCGACGCGGATGTCGTCCCCGTCGCGGTTGAAGGTGAACCGCCAGACGCCGTTGGCGCTGGTGCCCGGTGCGCCCTGGATGGCCACGTAGGGGCCGGCGTTGATCTGGGCGGGGGAGAACCGGTAGGAGACCGAGCGTTCCTCGGTCTGGGGGTAGTCGCACCAGGCTCGGGTGTAGACGGTGTTGTCCTGGTCGACCACGCGCATGGCGCGGTTGCCCTCGGCCGCCCCGCCGAAGGCGGCCTCGGACACGGTGACGTCACCGATGATGCGGCAGTCCGCGGGTGGCTCGCCGAGCGGCTCGTCGTCGAAGGTACGCACGGCGCCGTCGGCCGGCGCCGCTACGGCCGGTGAGCTCGGTACGACGGCGCCCGACACCAGCGTCAGGGCACAGGCGGCCACGGCGGCCGCGAGCGCGGCGCGTCGTGGACGCGATCTGCGGAGTTTCATCTCTTCCACTTCCTCCTCGGTGGTGCGGCCGGCACGGTGTGGCGGCGCCTGGGGTCATGCGGGGGCCCGCCCGGGGGCGGTGGGGACGTCGGTGATCGGGGGTTTGTCAGCGGCGGATGCCGAGGGTGTCGGTGCCGTCGCGGTTCCAGTCGCCGACGACGACCTCGTCGCCGGTGCGGCCGTAGAACTGCTCGATGTCGGCCCACCCGCCTGTGAGGGTGTTGGACACGAGGTACTGGTTCCCGCGTCGGGAGGCGAAGGTGTCTGCGCCGTCGCCGTCCCAGTCGCCCACGAGGACCTGGTCGTTCGCCCGGCCGTAGTCGAACTGCGCGTCCGCCCAACCTGAGGTCAGCGAGTTGGAGACGTAGTAGGTGGTGCCGCGCCGCACGGCGAACGTGTCCACGGAGTCGGCGTCGTAGTCACCGACGAGGACCTGGTCGGACGCCCGGCCGTAGTCCAGCTCGGTCTCCGCGTTCCCGCCGGTGTGGCGGTTGGTGAGGAAGTAGGAGTTCCCGCGTCGGATGGCGAAGGAGTCGGACCCGTCGCCGTCCCAGTCGCCCACGAGCACGGTGTCGCCGGAGCGGCCGAAGGTCAGCTCCACGTCCGCCGTCCCGCCGTAGAGGGTGTTGGACAGGTAGTACGCGTTCCCACGCCTGACCGCGAGGGTGTCGGAGCCGTTGCCGTCCCAGTCACCGACGAGGACCTCGTCGCCGGGGCGGCCGAAGCTGAACTCGTGGTCGGCCCAGATGTCCCAGTCGTCGTTGAGGTAGAACCCACGACCCGGCGACGGCGGAACGGGCTCAGGGTCCGGCTCCCCGGGCTCGCCCAGCTCCTCGTCGTCGATGAGCGTGACGAGGAACGGGTCGAGCGTGACGTCGGGCGTCTCCTCGGTGATCGCGGCAGTGGCCGTGGTCGCCTCGTGCTCGTAGCCCTCGGGCACGCCGGTCAGCGTGACCTCGTAGTCCCCGGCGCCCTCGACGACCACCGTGATGACGCCGTCGGCCTCGGCCAGGTCGGCCTCTCCGCCGTCGACGACCGTGATCTCCTCACCGTCACCGGGCGCCACGACCGTGATCGCGCCACCGGCAACAGCGGCACCGTCCGCGTCCTCGACGGACGCCGTGACCGAACCCGCCACCGGCTCCGGCTCGTTCGGGTCCGCGGGGTAGTCGCCCAGGGAGCTGAAGGTGCCGACGACGGCGTTGATGTTCGTGTCGTAGCTGACCGTGAGGTACTCGTTCTCGCGGACGAGGGCGGAGCTCGGGTCTCCCTGGTCGACGTTGTTCCGCGACATGTAGAGGAGCACCGGGGTCGTGTCGGTCCAGGCCTGGCCGCGGTGCGCGAGGCGGGCGACGACGGGCTCGCTGGAGCCGTAGTCGTTCCCGCCGTAGGTGAGCAGCATCCGTCCCTCCGGCAGCGTGAGGATGTCGGCCGCCTGCATGCTCCACGGCACCGGGCTCGCGACGGACCACGTGCGGCCGCCGTCGAACGAGTCGCTGACGAGTCCGGGGCGGATGACGGCGGTCAGGTGGTCGTCGTCCAGGACGGCCACCTCGATCTCGGAGAGGCCGACCCCGGGCTCCGACGGGATCATCACCTCGTTCTCCAGCGGCCAGGTCCGCCCGCCGTCCGTGCTGCGTACGACGCTGGCGCGGCCCAGCGCGGCATCGGGGCGCGTCCCGTACAGGGGGACGAGCAGGTCGCCGTTGTCCAGCTCGACGACGTTGCCGGACTCGGCGGCCCAGCCGAGAAGGTAGTGGCCGCTGCGGGGCCCGCAGCCGCAGCTCATCGACGTCTCGACGAGGGCGGGGTCGGACCACGTCGTGCCGCCGTCCTCGGAGCGTGCCACGTAGGTGTCGATCGTGGCGCCCTCGGCGGGATAGTCGGTCCAGTCCGTCTGGAACCAGGTGAGCACGATGGTCCCGTCGCGCAGCTGCGTGATCTGCGGGTCGCGGTCGTCGTCGGGCGTGTCGATGACGACCCGCGGCTCCGACCAGGTCAGCCCGCCGTCGGTGCTCTCGGTCCACCTGATCTCACCGGGATCACCGCCGTCGCCCGGCGAGTGCCCGTTGGACCAGTAGTAGACCGTGGCCAGGCGGCCGTCGTCGAGGCGTGCGACCTCCGGGAAGAAGGGCCGCTCGTCGCCGTCGCCCTCCGCGATGATGACGTCCGGCTGAACCCTGGAGCTCGCGCCGACCGACTGCGCGGCCACCGACTCGGTCCCGTCCGGACCGGTGACGATCGTGCGCAGGATCCCGCGGTCCCCGTCCTCGAAGGTATGCGTCACCGACACGGTCGCCCACCCGTCGGCGTCCGGGTCGCCGAGCTCGGCCGGGACGGTCTGGTCCTGCCACTCGACCGCCGCGGTGTAGTCCGCGACGTCGGCGCCCTCGGGCAGCTGGACGCGCGCGACGGACAGGTCCACGACCTCGCCGGCGTCGATGAAGTCGTCGAGGAGGGGCTCGACGGCGAGGCCGGCGAAGGCATCGTCGGGCAGCTCGCCGGAGACGGCGAGGTCGTCGATGTAGTAGTCGACGCCGACGGCGCTGGCGCCGGCGGACCCGAAGTAGATCTCGCCCAACGTGGGCGAGGGTGCGTTGCGCCTCTCGGTCTGGAACCGGACGCCGTTGACGATGATCTCGGCGCGCTCGGTCGTGGCGTTGATGGTGACGTCCACCCACTCGTTGAGTGCCGCGCCACCCGCGACCCGGGCGACGTCGGCGAAGCTGGACCCGTCGTAGGCCGCGATCCGGATGTCGTCCCCGTCGCGGTTGAAGGTGAACCGCCAGACGCCGTTGGCACTGGTGCCCTCGGCACCTTGGATGGCGACGTAGGGGCCGGCGTTGAACTCGGCGGGAGAGAACCGGTAGGAGACGGACCGCTCCTCGGTCTGGGGATAGGTGCACCAGGCTCGGGTGTAGACCGAGCTGCTCTGGTCGACCACCCGCATCGCCTGGTTCGTCTCGGCCGCGCCGCCGAAGGCGGCCTCGGCGACGGTGACGTCACCGATGATCCGGCAGTCCGCGGGTGGCTCGCCGAGCGGCTCGTCGTCGAACGTGCGCACGGCACCGTCCGCGGGCGCCGCAGCGGCGGGAGACCCGCGTAGCACCGCCACTGGCGCCAGTGCCAGGACGAGCGCGAGGAGCGCAGCGGTGGCGAGACCGAGCCACCGCCGGTGAGTAGAGGGACTGAACCTGACCAAGGGGAGGGCGATCACGAGTGGCTCCTTTGCCGACCGTTGAGACGCAACTATCAGCATGGACCCCCGTTCCATGTCGAGAGTGTCATGTCGCGTGACCGAATCGTGATGTGCCCGAGCATGGAGGTCTCATCGCACTCCGCGTGCCACGTCGCGACACGCATTCGTGACATGGAATGTGTTTCCATGTGGCCGATCCCCTGTTACGGTCCCCGACATGGAACAGCGTGCCAAGTCGTATCACTCGCAAGGGCTCGTCCGAGCCCTGGCGATCTTGCGACTGCTCGGCAAGGCACCCGCCCCCCTCACGCTGGCCTCGATCGCCACGGAGCTCGAGCTGCCGAAGTCGACCGCGGTCCGCCTCCTCCAGGTGATGGAGGAGGAGGGGTTCGTCCGCCGCTCCGGCGAGCACCCGGCGTACTCGATCGGGCATGCCGTCCACGAGATCGCCGAGGGCTACCGGCCGCCGAGCATGTCCGACGTCGCGGCCCCGGTCCTCAGCCGGCTCGCCGACGAGGTGGGCTTCACCGCGAACCTCGGCCTCCTCGAGGGCCCCTCGGTCCTCCACCTCCACGTGGCCGAGCCGCAGCGCGCGCTCCGCTTCGCCACGGGCGGCACCCTCGACCACGCGTACTGCACCGGGCTCGGCAAGCTGCTCATGTCGGTCCTCCCGGAGGACGCCATCGACGCCCACCTCCCGGAGTCCGAGCCCTACTCGAGCTGGACCGCACGCACGATCACCACCCGGGCCGGCATCGTCGACGAGCTCGAGCGGATCCGCCGGGACGGCTACAGCGTCGACGACGAGGAGCGCAACCGCGGCGTCACCTGCATGGCCGTCCTCCTGCCGACCCGAGGCGCCCCCACGCTGGCGATGTCCGTCTCCGCCCCGAGCGCCGAGCTCGAGGAGCCGGCCCGTGCGACGCTCCTTCCCGTCCTCAACGCCGCGGCGGCCGAGCTCGTCGCAGCCCCCGGGTTCGACGCCGCGCTCGAGCCGCTGCGCACCCGGATGGCCACCGCATGATCGTCGACGTCCACAGCCACTGCCACCAGCCGGAGCACTGGGGGAGCGAGCACGAGGACCACTGGCAGGGCGCCTACGGCGGCGAGCCCTACCCGGTGGTCACGCCCGAGTCCTACGACCAGGTCATGCAGGAGGCCGGCGTCGACGTCGCGGTCGTCTTCGGCCTCGCGGCGTCGCAGGCAGGCGTGCGCACGCCGAACCGCTTCGTCGCCGACTTCGTCGCACGGATGCAGACCCCGGCGATCCCGTTCTGCTCGATCGACCCGCTCGACGCCGACTGGCGCGACCAGCTCGACGAGGCCGTCGAGCTCGGGTTCCAGGGGGTCAAGCTCTACCCGGTCCTGTCGCTGTTCGACCCGCTCGCCGACGAGTTCGACGACTTCTACACGACGCTGCGGGCGAACGGCATGGTCGCCCTGTGGCACATGGGCGCCACCCCCAGCCCCGTCGGCCGGCTCGCGGTGAGCCAGCCGATGGTCATCGACGAGGTCGCCCGCCGCCACCCGGACCTCACCCAGGTCATGGCGCACATGGGCCACCCCTGGCAGCGCGACACGAACGTGGTGCTGCGCAAGAACCCGCGCGTCTTCGCCGACGTGTCGGGCGTCCCGTCCCGGCCGATGGACGCGTTCTTCGCGTTCGTCGGCGCCCAGGAGTGGCGCACGGTCGACAAGCTCGTGTTCGGCTCCGACTACCCCCTCTGGACCCCCGCGCAGGCGCTCGCCAACCTGCGCGCGATCGCCCGGTTCCGCGCCGGGAACCTGCCGTTCGTGGCCGACGACACGATCGAGCGGATCATCCACTGCGACGCGCTGACGATGCTCGAGCTCACCGCTCCCACCGGCACGCACTCTTCGACACCTAGGAGCACCTCGTGACATCCGTCTCCCGCAGCCTCGCCGAGGCTGCCGAGCGCATCATCCCGGGCGGGGTAAACTCCGCCACCCGCAGCATCGGCGCACCGTGGGCCTGGCGGTCGGCCAAGGGCGCCACGATGACCGACATGGACGGCGGCGTCTACACCGACTACCACGCCGCGTTCGGGGCGATCCTGCTCGGCCACAGCGACGAGCGGGTCAACGATGCCGTCACCCGCGCGATCGCCGACATCGACCTCGTGGGCGTCGGGACCACGGAGCTCGAGGTCGAGCTCGCCCGGCTCGTGGTCGACGCCATCCCGAGCGCCGAGATGGTCATCTCCACGATGAGCGGGTCGGAGGCCACCTTCCAGGCCGTCCGCCTCGCCCGCGGCGCGACGGGGCGCCCCTTCATCCTCAAGTTCCAGGGCAACTTCCACGGCTCCTACGACGCGCTCGCCCGCAACGTCATCTCGAGCCCCGACCTCGCCTGGGGCCGCGACCCGAACTCCTCGGGGATCCTCGACGACGCCATCGACCACACGCTGATCGCCGAGTTCAACGACCTCGCCTCGGTGCAGGAGCACTTCGACCGACACCCCGAGCAGATCGCCGCCGTCATCCTCGAGCCCGTGCCCCACAACGTCGGCGCGCTCCTGCCCGAGCAGGAGTTCCTCGAGGGCCTGCGCGAGATCACACGGGCGCACGGCAGCCTCCTGATCTTCGACGAGGTGATCTCCGGCTTCCGGCACGCGCTCGGCGGGTACCAGGAGCTGTGCGGCGTCACCCCGGACCTCACGACCTTCGGCAAGGCGATGGGCAACGGGTTCCCGGTCGCGGGCCTCGCCGGCTCCACCGAGGCGATGTCCCACTTCACGCCCGCCGGTGGCACGGTCATGCTCGCCGGCACCTTCAACGGCAACGCCGCGTCGATGGCCGCCGCCATCGCCACGATCGAGGTCCTCAAGGACCCCGAGGTCGACTTCTACGGTCACGTGGGCCGCCTCGGCGACCGGATGCGCGCGGGTCTCCAGCAGATCGCCGACGACGCCGGGATCGCCGCGCACGTCACGGGTCTCGGTTCCGTCTTCATCCCGTACTTCCTCGACGGCGAGGTCCGTGGGTACCGCGACCTGCTGCGCAACGACGACAATGCCTACGCGACCTTCCACCGCCGGATGATCGACAAGGGCTCGTTCATGTACCCGATGGCGCTCAAGCGGAACCACATCTCGCTCGCGCACACCGAGGCCGACGTCGACCGCACGCTCGCCCAGGCCGAGGACGTCCTCGGCGCGATGGCGCGCGAGGGACTCTTCGCGGCGCAGGCGGCGAACGCCTGACATGTCCCCGATCTCCTCGACCGTGCTGACCGGAGGCCTCGTGGCCGACGGGCTCGGCGGCGACCCCTTCCTCGGTGACGTCCTCGTCGCCGACGGGCGGGTCTCCGCCGTCGTCCCGGCGCGCGAGCGGCCCGCCGGCGGCTACGACGCGGAGATCGTCGACTGCACGGACCGGGTCGTCGCCCCCGGCTTTGTCGACCTGCACTGCCACTCCGACCTCAGCCTGCTCGCCTACCCGGGCAACGAGAGCCGGGTCGGCCAGGGCGTGACCACCGAGGTGGTGGGCAACTGCGGCATGAGCCCGGCCCCCGGGAACGCCGACGCCGCCGGCCTCGCGCGGGTCATCAGCACGATCGACGTCACGCCCGACCTCGGGTGGTCCTGGCACGACGTCGCCGGCTGGCTGCAGGCGCTCGACGACTGCGAGACGGCGACCAACGTCGCCGCCCAGCTCGGGCACGGGTCGGCACGGTTCGCGGTGGCCGGCACGAGCACGGACCCGCTCGACGACGACGGGCTCGCCGCCCTCGAGCGGGAGGTCGAGGACGCCTTCGCGGCCGGCGTCGTCGGCGTGAGTCTCGGGCTGATGTACGCGCCCGGCGCCTCGGCCGGTGCGGACGAGCTCGCCGCCGTCGCCCGGATCGTCGCCGCGCACGACGGCCTGCTCTCGGCGCACCTGCGGGACTACCGCGCCGGGTCCCTGCGGCGCTCGATCGACGAGCTGGCCGGCACGTCCGGCGAGGGCGGGCCGAGGCTCCAGGTCTCCCACCTGCGGGGCATCGGCGGCGAGGACGGGTTCCCGGAGGCGCTCGCCCACCTCGAGACGCTGCGGGAGTCCGTCGACATCGACGCCGACGCGTACCCCTACGTCCACGGCCACACCACGCTCATCCAGCTGCTGCCGCCCGAGCTCCGCGACGGCGGGCCGGACGCCGTGGTCGCGGCCTGCCTCACCGACCCGGGCGCGGTCGCGGGGGAGCTCGCCGCCGCCGGGTACGGCCTCGACCAGATCCTCGTGATGAAGGCGACCGAGACGCCCGAGGCCGTCGGATCGGACCTCACGGAGGCGCCCGGGGACCCCTGGCTGTGGCTCGTCGACCTCCTCGTCGCGAACCGGGGCCTGGTCGACGTCGCGGCCGAGAGCGGCCGGTGGAGCGACATCGACCTCATGCTCGCCACCGACTGGGTCTCGATCGCCTCCGACGGCACCGCGCTCGACCGCACCCACCGCGCGTCCGTGGCCCACCCCCGCTCGTGGGGCGCCTTCTCCGCCGGGTACCGCATGCTGCGGCACCGCGGGACCGCGATCGGCGAGACCGTGCGCCGGCTCTCGACCGCGCCCGCCGCGCGCGCCGGCATCACCAGCGGCATCGTGCCCGGGCGCCGGGCCGACCTCGTCGTCCTCGACGACCAGGCCTTCGACTCCGCGGCCACGTTCGGGGACCCGGCCCGGCCGTCCGTCGGGCTCGACCACGTGTACGTGGGCGGCACCGCCGTCGTCGGGTCCGGGCGCCTGACGGGCGCCCGCCCGGGAACGCTCATCAGAGGGAGAGAGCAGTGAACAAGGACCAGACGCCGCTCGGCGTCGGGATCGTGGGGGTCGGCGGCATCGCCCTGTCCCACATGGCCGCGCTGCGCACGATGCCCGGTGCGCGGCTCGTCGCGGTGTGCGACCTGGACGCCGCTCGTGCCGCCGAGGTGGCGCACACCGAGCGCTGCGCCGGCTACGGGTCGGTCGAGGACCTGCTTGCCAACGACGAGGTCGAGGCCGTCATCGTCTGCACCCCGAACATGACGCACGAGAAGCTGGGGCACCAGGTCCTCGAGGCCGGCAGGCACCTGCTGATGGAGAAGCCGCTGGCGCTGACCCCGGAGGGGGCGCGCGGCGTCGCCGCCGAGGCCGAGGCGCGCGGGCTCGCGCTCGCCGTGGGCCACAGCCATCGGTTCTCCGACCAGAGCCTCGCGATCCGCGAGGTCATCGACGCGGGGGAGATCGGCGCGCCCCGGTTCGTCCGGGTCGTCATCAACGGCGGCTGGATCTGGCCCGGCTGGCAGGCCTGGGTGCTCGACCCCGCCCTGTCCGGCGGACACTCCCTGCACAACGGCGTCCACCTCGTCGACCTCGCGAGCTGGTGGATCGGCGAGCCCGCCACGAGCGTCCACTCGGTGGGGCAGCACGCCACGAGCGAGGCGCTCGACATCTACGACTACCTCGTCATGGAGCTCGGCTTCGCGAGCGGCGCCGCGGCCGTCTGCGAGATCAGCCGGGGCGAGCGGCCCCGCAGCGCCTCCTACCTCGAGCTCACCGTGGTGGGCACCGACGGCGTCCTCACGCGCTCGTGGGACGCCGAGGGCGTCCTCGCCTGGACCGACACCGGCCTCACCGCCTGGGGCGTCGACGGGTCCGGCCCCCGCACCTTCGTCCGCGAGCTCGAGGCGTTCGTCGCCGCGGCGCGCAGCGAGTCCGAGGTCGTCCCGCCGGTCTCGGCGGCGATCCACGCCGTCGACATCGCCGCGGCGTCCGAGGAGTCCCTGCGCACGGGCCGCACGATCGAGATCGGAGTCCGGTCATGACCGCACCCCTCGCCACCCGCCCGGGCCTCACGCGCGCGCTCGCCGCGGTCCGCAGCGGCGAGATCGGGCTCCTGCGCGCCGTCGCCCTCGACCTCGTCGCGACGGGCCCGGGCGACGCGCTGCGCGACCTCGGCCCGGACGCGATCGAGGTGCTGCGCGGCGCGACCGGCCCGACCTCGGTCACCCTCCAGGCCCACGCGAGTGCCGACACGGGCGCCACGACGTTCCTCGGTCGCGCCGACCACGGGGTCGCGGTCAGCGCCCACCTCTCCCTGGTCGCGGGGGAGCACCGGGAGTACCTGCGCGCCGCCGTCCGGATCGTCGGCACACACGGGTCGGTGCTCGTCGACCTCCTGAGCCCCGGGCTCGACGTCCGCACCGCGGCCGGCGTGCGCGCGGTGCCCTTCGGCCTGCCCGGCGCGGACGTCGCGCCGGACGAGGCGACCGAGACCCTGTCCGCGATCGCCGGTTCGGCGCGGTCCGGTGCGACGGCAGAGACCAGCTGGTGAGGAAGGAGCGGACATGAAGTGGTTGACGTTCGACGAGGACGGCGCGGTCCGGCACGGGTACGTCGAGGGCGACGAGATCGTCGTCACCGGCGACGGGGACCTGACCGCCGTCGTCCGGGGAGAGGCCGGCACGGCCGAGGCGGGCCGACGCCCGCTCGACGGCGCGCGCATCCTCGCCCCGCTGCTCGCCCCGGGCAAGGTGCTCGCGGTCGCCGCGAACTACCAGGAGCACGTCAAGGAGGCCGGGTTCGAGGCGCGCAAGCAGTCCACCGCGACGCCGCGGCTCTTCCTCAAGCCCGACACCTCGATCACGGGCCCGGGCGCCCCGGTGGCGCTCAACCCGATCACGAGCCAGCTCGACTGGGAGGTCGAGATCGCCGCGGTCATCGGCCGGCGTGCCCAGGGTGTGCCGGTGGACCGGGCGCTGGAGCACGTGTTCGGCTACGCCACGAGCAACGACATCTCGGCGCGCAGCCTCGACCTGGGTGTCGAGCGCGACGGCGAGGCGGCGACCGGGTTCTTCGACTGGCTCGAGGGCAAGTGGCTCGACGGCTCCGCGCCGCTGGGCCCCTACCTCGTCACGAGCGACGAGGTGCCCGACCCACAGAACCTCGGGCTGACGCTCGAGCTCAACGGACAGGTCATGCAGCGGGGGAGCTCGACCGACATGGTCCACACCGTCGCCGAGCTGGTGTCCTTCAGCTCGCGACTCATGACCCTCAACCCCGGTGACGTCATCCTCACCGGCACACCGTCCGGCGTCGGTGCCACCACCGGCGTCTTCCTCCAGCCCGGCGACACCATGGTCGCCGCGGTCGAGGGACTCGGGTCCCTCACCACCCCCATCGTGGCGGCATAGTCGCCGCCCGCACCAGCACCACCCGATCACGAGGAGCAATGATGCGATCACGAATCGCGAAGAGTGTCGTGGCAGTCGGCCTCACGACGGCCCTGCTCGCCGCCTGCGGGGGCGGCGGCGACGACGGTGACGGCGGCGAGTCCGGGTCGGACGGGGGCGAGGCCACGTCGGCGAACCTCTACCTGTACCAGGCGCCCGTCCAGTTCAACCCGCTCGCGCCCGGCCAGGGTGCCGAGCAGCTGACGATGTCGCTCGTCTACGACGGCCTGTTCAACCTGGGCCCGGACTTCGAGCCGGTCCCGCGCATCGCCGAGTCGTGGGACGTCTCGGACGACGCGACCACCTACACGTTCCACCTGCGCGAGGGACTCGAGTGGAGCGACGGTGAGCCGATCACCGCGGACGACGTCGTCTTCACGTACAACCTGTTCGCCAACCCGGACGTCGCCAGCCCCAACGTCGCCCCCTTCGACAACGTCGTCGGGTTCGACGCGGTCCAGGACGGCTCGGCCGAGACGCTCGAGGGCCTCGTGGCGGAGGACGAGCAGACGGTGTCGATCACGCTCACCGACCCGACCCCCGGGTACCTCGCGGAGTTCGGCATCGGCTTCGGGATCCTCCCCGAGCACGTCCTCGGCGAGGTCGCGCCCGGCGAGATCATGGAGCACGAGTTCTGGACGATGCCGACCGTGAGCTCCGGCCCCTACGTCATGCAGGAGTTCAACACCGACCAGAACGTCGTCCTCGAGGCCAACCCCAACTACTGGACCGAGGTCGGCATCGACACCCTCTACCTCCAGATGCTCACGAGCGACGTCGCGACCGCGCAGCTCGCCACCGGCGAGATCGACCTCGTCCAGATCGCGCCGCAGGACCTCGAGACGGTCGAGGGGCTCGACGGCGTCACCGTCGGCTCGGCGCCGTCGCCCGGGTTCCTCCGCCTGCTCGTCAACTTCACCAAGTTCGAGGACGAGCGGATCCGTCAGGCGTTCCTCATGGCCATCGACCGCCAGGGCATCATCGACGGCATCCTCGGCGGCCACGGCGAGACGATCAACAGCACGATCATGACGCCGTGGGCGCTGCCCGACGACCTCGAGACGTACGACTACAACCCGGAGGAGGCGACGGCGCTCCTCGAGGAGGCGGGCTTCGACTTCGACCAGGAGGTCGCGATCAGCTACATCCCCGGGACGGCCGATCGTGACGCCGCCGTCCAGGTCGCCATCGAGAACCTCAACGCGATCGGCGTCAACGCCGTCGCGCAGCAGATCGAGAGCGCGAACCAGCTCTCGATGATCGAGAACGCGGAGTACGACCTCATGGTCTCGGGCGGTGGCTTCTACACCCCCGACCCGACGGTCTCGGCCAACGCGCTGACCTGCGACAACGTCTTCCCCGCCGGAGGCAACACGTCCCTGTTCTGCAACGAGGAGCTCGACGCCCTGCTCGAGGAGGGTGCCGTGACGGCCGACGAGGGCGAGCGCGAGTCGATCTACCAGGACGCCGTCCGCATGGACAACCAGCTGGTGCCCTACCTCTGGCTCTACGTCCCCGACACGCTGTGGGCGTCGAGCGACCGCCTCCAGGGCTTCGAGCCGCACGGCGACTTCGCCAACGGCTTCTGGAACGTCGCCGAGTGGACCGTGACGGAGTAGCTGCATGCTGAGAGCCCTCGTCCCACGTCTCCTCTCGAGCGTGGCTGTCTTCCTGCTCATCGCCATCGGACTGTTCGCGCTGGTCCGGCTCGCACCCGGCGACCCCATCGAGATGATGGTGCCGCCGGAGCTGGCCGGAGCCCAACGCGACGCGTACCTCGCGTCGGTCCGCGAGAGGTTCGGTCTCGACCAGCCGATCGTCGTGCAGTTCTGGCGCTGGCTCGGTGGGCTCCTGACGGGGGATCTCGGCTACTCGTACACCAACGGCCGGCCGGTCGGCGACCTCCTCGCCGACCGGCTGGGCCCCACGGCCCTGCTCATGGGCAGCGCCCTGACCATCGGTCTGATCGTCGCGGTCCCGGCCGGCGTCATCGCCGCCGTGCGCCGCAACACGATCGCCGACTACACGATCAGCTCGGTGAGCGTCATCGCGATCGCCGTCCCGAGCTTCTTCCTCGGCATGCTCGCCATCTACACCTTCGCGGTGCGGATGCAGGTCCTTCCCTCCTCGGGGATGCACTCGCCGGGTCGCGACGACCTCGGCGACCTGCTGCTCCACATGATCATGCCGGTGGGCCTGCTCGCCCTGGCCAACGCGGCCAACTTCATCCGGTACGTGCGCAGCGGCGTGCTCGAGGAGCTGAACAAGGACTACGTCCGCACGATCATCGCGAAGGGCGGCACGCAGGCACGGGCCCTGCGGCACGCCCTGCGCAACAGCCTGATGTCGCTGGTCACGGTGCTCGCGATGACGATCCCGATCGCCCTGTCCGGTGCGGTCGTGCTCGAGCAGATCTTCTCGTGGCCCGGGATGGGGCAGCTGGCGATCGACGCCCTCGGGCAGCGCGACTACCCGGTGCTCATCGGGTTCGGGCTCTACATCGCGGTGCTCGTGCTCATCTGCAACCTCATCGCCGACCTGTCTTACACGATCATCGACCCGAGGGTGAGGACCGCACGATGACGAGCCAGACCCCCGGTCCCGCCTCGAGCGTCGACCTGTCCCCGGGCCAGAGCCCCGGTCCCGTCACGGGGGCCGACCTCGCCGCGACGCAGTCGGAGTCGTCCCCCGACAAGCTCGCGGTGCGCCGGTTCCTCAAGAACCCGATCGCGGTGATCGGCGTCATCGCCCTGGTCATCACGGTGCTCGCGAGCGTGCTCGCCCCGTACATCAGCCCGCACCCGCCGAACGCCATCGACCTGACGAACGTCCGCCAGCCGCCGTCCGGGGAGCACTGGCTCGGCACGGACTCGACCGGGCGCGACGTCTTCAGCCGGCTGCTCGCGGGCGGCCAGATCTCGCTCATGGTGGGCTTCCTCGCCGCGCTCATGGCGGTGGTCATCGGCACGCTGGCCGGCGTCGTCGCCGGATGGTTCGGCGGCATCGTCGACGGGATCATCAGCCGCGTCATCGACATCATGCTCTCGGTGCCGCCGGTGCTCGTCATCATCGTCCTGGCCGGCGTCATCGGACCGAGCGTGCCGATGCTCATCATCGTCATCGCCGGCCTCGCGTGGCCCACGCCTGCGCGCATCGCGAGAGGCGTGGTGCTCAGTCTCCGGGAGGAGGAGTTCGTCCAGGCCGCGCGGGCCCTCGGCTCGCGGACCGGGTTCATCCTCGTGAGGCACCTCGTGCCCGGCGTGCTGCCCCCGATCGTCGTCTCGGCGACCCTGCTCGTGGCGGAGTCCGTGCTCCTCGAGTCCTCGCTGTCGTTCCTCGGCGCCGGCGTCCAGCCCCCGGAGTCCAGCTGGGGCAACATGCTCAACGAGGCCCAGTCCCTCACCGTCCTGTCGTCGATGCCGTGGCTGTGGGTGCCGGCCGGTCTGATGATCGCCGTCACCGTCCTGTCGGCGATGGCGATCGGGGACGGCGTCCGGGACGCCATCGACCCGCGGAAGAACACCTGACATGACAGACGAGAAGACGACGACGACCACGTCGGACGGGCCGATCATGAACGGGTCGACCACGATCAGGTCGACGACGGACAGCACGTCGAGCGGCTCGACCACGAACGGGTCGACGACGACGAACCCCCTGCTGGCGGTCCGCGACCTCACCCTCGACATCCGGACGCCCCAGGGCAAGGCGCGCATCCTCGAGGACGTGTCGCTCGAGGTCCACGAGGGCGAGATCGTCGGCGTCGTGGGTGAGTCCGGCTCTGGCAAGAGCATGACCGCGCTCAGCGTCCTGCGGATCCTGCCCCCGACCGCCTCCATCCTCGGCGGACACATCGAGTTCGAGGGCGTCGACCTCGCCACGCTGAGCCAGGGCGGGATGCGCAAGATCCGGGGGCGGCGCATCGCGATGGTCTTCCAGGACCACATGACGACCCTCGACCCGGTGATCTCCATCGGTGCGCAGATCGAGGAGGCCTACCTCATCCACCACCCGCGGGCCGGCCGGGCGAAGGCCCGCGCCCTGGTGGTCGAGACCCTCGAGCGGGTCGGCGTGCCGGACGCCGCGGAGCGGGCGAAGCAGTACCCGCACCAGTGGTCCGGCGGCATGCGCCAACGCGCGGTCATCGCGATGGCGCTCGTCAACGACCCGGACGTCATCATCGCCGACGAACCCACCACGGCCCTCGACGTGACGATCCAGGCGGAGATCCTCGCCCTCCTGCGCGCGATCCGCGACCGCCGCGGCCTGTCGATCCTGCTCATCACGCACGACATGGGCGTCATCGCCGACATGGCCGACCGCATCGTCGTCATGAAGGAGGGGCGGGTCGTCGAGACGGCGGAGTCGCACGCCCTCTTCGCGTCGCCGCAGCACCCCTACACGCGCAAGCTCCTCGACGCCGTGCCGCAGCCGACCGGCGAGGAACCCGTTCCCGCCGAGCCGGAGACCTCCGACCCGGTCGCGCTCGAGGTCACCGACCTCGTGGTCCAGTACAACCGCTCCTGGCGCCGGCAGGGCTTCCGCGCGGTGGACGGCGTCAGCTTCTCGGTGCCCGAGGGGTCCGTCGTCGGGCTCGTGGGCGAGTCGGGATCGGGCAAGTCGACGATCGGCAAGGCGATCGTCGGGCTCGCCCCGATCACGGCCGGCAGCATCCGGGTCGGCGACGTCGACCTCAAGGACCTGCGGGGAGGGGCCGCGCGCCGGTCGCGCGCGAACTACGGCATGGTCTTCCAGGACCCGGCCTCCTCGCTCAACCCGCGGATGACGATCGGCCAGTGCATCGCCGAGCCGCTCGTCGCGCACCGGCGCGAGATGACGAAGGCCGAGCGCAAGGCCCGCGTCGTCGAGCTCCTCGAGCAGGTCCAGCTGCCCGCCGCGTGGGTCACGCGCTTCCCGCACGAGCTCTCCGGCGGCCAGCGCCAGCGGGTCGGTATCGCCCGGGCGCTGGCGCTCGACCCGGAGCTGCTCATCGCGGACGAGCCGACCTCGGCGCTCGACGTGTCGGTCCAGGCCGCCGTGCTCGACGTGTTCCAGGACCTGCAGCAGCGGCTCGGCTTCTCCTGCCTCTTCATCAGCCACGACCTCGCGGTCGTCGAGCTGCTCTCGGAGAGCGTCGTCGTGCTCCAGGGCGGGCAGATCGTCGAGCGCGGGAACGCGCAGGCGGTCCTCAACGACCCGCAGACCGACTACACCCGTCGGCTCGTCGAGGCCGCGCCGGTCCCGGACCCCGAGCGTCAGCGGGACCGGCAGCTCACGCACGTCACCACCCACTAGATCTGCACGACCAACCCCACAACAGGAGTACACCCATGCGCGTCATGACCGTCTACGCCCATCCCGCCGACACGATCACCAACTGCGGTGGCACGCTGGCGCTCCACGCCGACGCCGGCGACGAGATCGTCGCCGTGATCCTCACGCACGGCGGACGGATCCACCCCAACGTCTACGCCGAGGAGGCGCGCAAGGAGGACGCCGCCGACCTCGCCCTCCTCGAGGCCGACCGCGAGGCGATCATCGAGAACAAGAAGGGCGAGCTGCGGCGCGCCGCCGAGATCGTCGGCATCGGCACGATCGAGTTCCTCGACCACGACGACGCCATCAGCGTGGTGCAGGAGGACATGGTCGACGAGGTCGCCGAGCTCATCGCCAAGCACCGGCCCGACGTCATCATTGCGGACTACCCGCAGAACCCCGCGGTGACGAACTCCGCGCACACGATCGCGACGATGACGCTCATCGCCGCCCTCGACCGTGCCTCCCAGTTCCTCAAGAACATCGACGGCAAGGAGGAGGTCAACGTCAAGCAGGTCTTCCTCGGCGGCCTCCCGGTCATGGCGGGCGACGCCCTGTCCACCTACGGCGTGCGCAACGACCTGTTCATCGACATCACCTCGGTGGTCGGCCGCAAGATCGCCGCGATGGACTGCTTCTCGAGCCAGGGCTACGACGGCCCGTTCGCCCGCAAGCTCATCGAGGCGAGCAACGGCGAGTTCGGCCGCACCGCCGGCGTCGCGCTCGCCGAGCCCTACGTCCGCTTCCGTGGCGAGACCCGGTCGCTGCTCCCGCTGACCGAGTACGCCGAGGCGGCCGACCCGCTCACCCGCCACGTGGCGTACTCGCAGTTCGACGTGCGTCGCGAGTTCCCGCTCGCCTAGTCACCCCGACGACGCCGCCGCCTCCGGCGTCGGTCCCGCCCGCCGGCCTGCCCGACCTGCCGACCTGACCGGCCGACCCCACCGAGACGCCCTGGAGGGCCCCGTGACCGTGACCGACCCCGCCGACGTCGTCGGCCGACCGCTCGAGGAGCTGCCGACCCCGGCGGTCCTCGTCGACCTGCCGACCGTGCGGCGCAACATCGCGCGGATGGCGGGGGTGGCGCGCGGCTTCGGCGTCGCGCTGCGTCCCCACTGGAAGACGAGCAAGTCCGCCGAGGTCGCCCGCATGCAGCTCGAGGCGGGGGCGGTCGGGCTCACGGCGGCGACGGCCGGCGAGGTCGAGGCGCTCGTCGCGGCCGGCGTGCCGGACGTCTTCTGGGCGTACCCGCCCGTCGGTCCGCACCGGGTCGCGACGGCGCTGGGCGCCGCGCGGCGCGCGCGCCTGATCGTCGGGGTCGACTCGCTCGCCTCGGCCCGGCCGCTCGCCGAGGCGGCGGCCGCGCAGGGCGTCGAGGTCGAGGTCCGCCTCGAGGTCGACACCGGCCTCGGGCGCACCGGCGTCGACCCCGAGGAGGCGCCGGCCGTGGCCCGGGACCTCGCGGACCTGCCGGGTCTCGTGCTCGAGGGGATCTTCACGCACGAGGGGCACGTCCAGGCCCTCGGGCCCGACCCGGAGCGGCGCCTCGAGGTCGGCACGGCGGCGGGGCGCCTCCTCGCCGATGTCGCCGACCGGCTGCGTGCGGACGGCCTCGAGGTCGGCAGCGTCTCGGTCGGCTCGACCGCCGGCTCACGGTCGGCCCCGAGCGCCGACGGCGTGACCGAGGCCCGTCCGGGCACCTACGTCTACGGCGACGAGAACCAGGTCGCCATCGGCACGATCGACCCGGCCGACACCGCGACGAGCGTGCTCAGCCGCGTGGTGAGCACGCAGCGGGGCGAGCCCGTCGTCGTCGACGCCGGGATCAAGGCCATGAGCTCCGACCCGAGCATGCACGGCGACGGACGGATCGGCACCGTCGTCACCGACGGCGGGGGAGTCCTCGCCAAGGGGTACGAGGAGCACGGCGTGCTCGGCGGCGCTGCGCCTTTGCAGGTCGGCGACCTCGTCCGGTTCCGCCCCAACCACGCCTGCGGGCTCACCAACATGCACAGCCACGTCCTCGTCGTCGACGGCGGTGTCGTCGTCGACGTCTGGCCCGTCCTGGGCCGTCACTAGAAGGGAACACCCCCATGCAGCAGATCACCTCGCCCGAGGCCCCCGCGCCGGCGGGCCCGTACTCGTCCGGCATCGTCAGCGGGGGGTTCCTCTTCCTCGCGGGGCAGGGGCCGTTCGACGCCGACAGCACCCTCGTCGGCGGCAGCTTCGCGGACCAGGTGCGGCGCACGTTCGCCAACCTCGAGGCCGTCGCCCAGGCGGCGGGGACCTCGATGAGCAATGCCGTGCGCATCGGCGTCTACCTCAACGACATGGCCGACTGGCCCGAGTTCAACGAGGTCTCGAAGGAGTGCCTGAGCGAGCCGTACCCGGCGCGGACCTCGATCCAGGCCGACCTCAGCGGCTTCCTCGTCGAGATCGACGCGGTCGTCGCGCTCGACCCGGAGGCGTGACCGGCATGGAGCTCCTGCGTATCGGTCCGGTCGGCGGCGAGCGACCCGTGGTCCGGCAGGGCGGCACGACGTACGCGCTGGACGGCCTGACCGCCGACATCGACGGCGACTTCCTCGGCGGCGGCGGGATCGACCGCGTCGCCCGCGCGCTCGAGGCGGGCGAGCTGCCCGAGATGAGCATCGACGGCGCCCGCGTCGGCGCGCCGATCGCCCGCCCCACGGCGGTGATCTGCATCGGCCAGAACTACGCGGCCCACGCGGCGGAGTCCGGCGCCGAGCCCCCGAGCGAGCTCATCGTCTTCCTCAAGCACCCCAACACCGTCGTCGGCCCCTACGACGACGTCGTCATCCCCCCGGGCGCCGAGAAGCTCGACTGGGAGGTGGAGCTGGGCATCGTCGTCGGCCGCGCCGCGCACCGGCTCGCCTCCCGCGAGGAGGCGGAGGCCGTGATCGCCGGGTACGTCGTGTGCAACGACGTCTCCGAGCGCGAGCACCAGCTCGTCACCTCGCTCGGGCAGTGGTCGAAGGGTAAGACCGCGCCGACGTTCTGCCCCGTCGGTCCCGCGCTCGTGCCGGCGGGCGAGCTGGACCCGGGGGACCTGCGGATCTGGTCGACCGTCAACGGCGAGCCGCGGCAGGACTCGACGACGGCGGACCTCATCTTCGACGTCCCCACGATCGTCCACGAGCTCTCGCAGTACGTGCGGCTCGAGCCCGGCGACCTCATCAGCACGGGGACGCCGCAGGGCGTCGCCCTGTCGGGTCGCTTCCCCTACCTCACCGGCGGGGATGTCATGGAGATGGGCGTGGACGGCCTGGGCCACCAGCGCTCGCGCCTCGTGCCCGGCGACGGGAGCGCCGCCTAGCCCCGCCCGTCGTCGTCCGGCTCGTCGGTGCCCGTCGGGCGCCGTTCTCGTCGTCGGCCGTCCGGGCCGGTCCCGGTCGTCGGCCGTGCCTCCGCACGGCCGGTCACCATCGGACCCGGACGGTCGGGCGACAATGGCTCCCATGCCTCGCCTGACGATCCCCGTGCGCCTGCGCTGGTCGGACATCGACGCCTACCGGCACGTCAACAACGCGAAGATGCTCGGCATCCTCGAGGAGTGCCGCATCCAGGCGTTCTGGCAGCCGCGCCAGGGGGAGGACTCGCCCGCGATGGGCCCCGGGTCGGGCACGAACACGCTGATCGCCCGACAGGAGATCGAGTACCTCGCGCCCGTCGAGTACTCGCTCGAGCCCCTGCAGGTGGAGCTGTGGATCTCGCACATGGGCGGGGCGTCGATCGACGTCTGCTACGAGATCCCCGGGCCTGACGGGCCGGCCGCGCGGGCGACGACCACGCTCGTCCTCGTCGACGAGGAGACTGGACGTCCGCGCAGGATCACCGCGGCCGAACGTTCAGCGTGGTCCGAACTCACGGATGCTGCGATACGTTTCCGACGCCGGGACCGAGACACGTCCGACGGTGGCTCGGCGACGGTCGAGAACACGGCCTGAACCCCCTCTGGCCAGCTCGATGGAGAGCCCTCGGAGGCACTCATGTCCCACCATCCCCCCGAACCGCTCGGTCACCACCCCGGGCAGCCCGACGACCAGCACCAGGACTCCGGCCTGCACTCCGCGCAGTCGCCCGGGACCGGCCAGTACGCCGTCCATCCGAGCGCACCGTCGCCCGGCGGTCACGGCGGGTACGGGCCGCCCGGGGGCTACGGCGGCCCCGGAGGCCCCGGCCGGGCGGGAGGTCCCCCGGGCGGCGGCGACCCGTACCGCGCCACAGCCCCGGCGGACGCCGCGAAGGGGTTCTTCGCCAAGCTGTTCGACCTGTCCTTCAACGACTTCATCACCCTGACGTTCGCGAAGATCATCTATGTGCTGGTCATCGGGATCGCCGCGATCGGCTGGCTCATGCTCGTGGTCACCGGCTTCGCGACGGGAGAGGCGATGCTCGGCATCCTCGCCCTCCTGCTCGGCTGGGTGCCGGCCCTGCTCTACCTCGTCCTCGTCCGCGTCGGCCTCGAGTCGGCGATCGCGCTCATCCGGACGGCGCAGAACACGACCGACATGGTCCGCCGGGCCTGACGGCAGCCCCGGGGTCCCGGTGCCCCCGCGCCGGGACTCCGCGTGCTCCCCGGTCCTCGCGTGCTCCCGGGGTCTTGCCCGCCCTCGGGAGATCGCATGCCGCGGGGGACGTCTGGGCCGCGGGGACCCGGGTGCGGTGCCGGCGCGCACGAGGCCCGAGCCCGCGCCCGATCGGGCACGTCCTGCCCGGGCGCGCCTCGTCGTCGTGCAGGTGTCTATCGCAGGGACGGCCGGCGCCACTGCTCGCCGGGACCCGACCCCGAGACGTGCGGCTGGGGCTCGGGCACGCGGACCATGCCCTCCTGCCCGATGGTCGACACGAGCGCGCCGGAGCGGTCGTAGACCTCGGCGGTCCCGAGGCCACGGCCGCCCTGCGCGGACGGCGAGCGCTGGACGAACAGCAGCCAGTCGTCGACCCGCAGCTCTCGGTGCCACCACATCGAGTGGTCGAGCGAGGCCATCGAGAGCCCGTCCGTGCGCCACGTCAGTCCCTGTCGACGCAGCACCGGCTCGAGCATCACCTGGTCGCAGGCATAGGCGAGCAGGGCGCGGTGGAGGAGCTGGCTGCTGCCCTCGGGCAACGGGGCACGAGCCCGCATCCAGAGCATCTGCGTGTCGGACCTGTCCGGGTCCGGCCCCAGGTAGATGCTCGGCCCCACGTGCCGGATGTCGAACGCCGCGGTCGAGGACATGAACCGCGCGACGGGGTGGTCGACGGACTCGAACAGGTCGATCGCGCTCGGCAGCGTCTCCGGGTCCGGCGCGTCCGGTGCGGGGTCGTGGTGCTCGAGCCCCGGCTGGGTCTCCTGGAACGAGAAGATGATCGACAGGATCGGCTTCCCGCCCTGGAACGCGTGGCTGCGGCGGGTGGAGAACGAGCGGCCGTCGTGCAGGCGCTCGACGGCAAGGGTCACCCCGTGGTCGGCGTTGCCCGGGCGCAGGAAGTAGCCGTGGGCGGAGTGCAGCAGGCGTGGGCCGTCCCCGTCGTCGACGAGCGTGTCGTCGGCCGCGAGGATCGCCTGGGCGAGCACCTGCCCGCCGTAGATCCGCCCCGACAGCTGCGGCAGGGACTCCGCCGCGTACGTGTCGTCGCCGGTGCGCTCGAGGCGCATGGCGTCGAGGATGCGCCGCATCTGCTCCGAGTCGCTGCTCGGGACGTCGAGCACGCCCGACCGGTCGCCCGGCGGGGGAGGCACCGAGGGCACGCCGACGTGCGTCGTCTGCTCATCGCTCACGGCCGCGGCTCCAGCGTGTTGATCATCGCGTCGGCGGCGCGGACGAAGTAGTCCCACATGGCCTGCTCGGACTCGGGGTCGAGCCCGGCGTCGTCGAGGGCGGCGCGCATGTGCGTGAGCCACCGGTCCCGAGCGTCCGGGGTCACGCGGAACGGCGCGTGACGCATCCGCAGACGCGGGTGGCCGCGCTCCTCGGAGTACGTGGTGGGCCCGCCCCAGTACTGCTCGAGGAACATCCGCAGGCGCCGCTCGCCGCCCTCGAGGTCGCCCTCGTACATCGGCGCGAGCACCTCGTCCGTGGCGACGCCCTCGTAGAAGCGACGGGCGAGCAGCTCGAAGGTCTCGTGGCCGCCGAGGCGGGCGAACAGCGCCGCGCGCTCGGCCAGCTGGGTCGATCGGTCGCTCGTCGTCATCGCCCCATTGTCACCCGTGGAACCCTTGCGGCAACACGGCACAACCTCACGGCGTCCGCCGTTCCGCTCTGGCAGGATCATGATGTTCCACCGAACCTCGACGGCCGGCCAGCGCGGGCCTCACGTAAGGAGCTCTATGACGGACGCCGACGACGCCGTGGCACCCTCGCAGGCCCTCGCGCGTCTGGCAGACCTCAAGGGGGTCGCCACCGAGTTCTGGGACTTCCACGGGAAGCACCGGACGATCAGCGCGGCCACGATCCGGTCGGCGCTGCGGGCCCTGGGTGTCCCGGCGGACACCGACGACGAGGTCGCCGAGTCCCTCGAGGAGCACGAGCTGGCGCCCTGGCGCGAGGTCCTGCCCGACTCGGTGGTCGTGCGGCAGGGGCACGAGTCCCGGCTGTCGGTCTACGTCCCGCTGGGCACCGACGTCCACGTCGAGGTGCGCCTCGAGGACGGCGAGCGGTGGGAGCTGAGCCCCGCGGCCGAGCCGCCCGAGATGCGGGAGGTCGACGGCCGCACGCAGTCGAGGGTGGAGTTCGTCGTCCCCGCCGACCTGCCGCTCGGCTGGCACACGGTGGTCGCCAAGCCCGCGGGTGCTCGGCGTCGTCGTGCACCCATGGCCGTGACGCCGGACCGCCTGCAGCTTCCCGAGCTCGAGGGCGGCCGCGGCTGGGGGCTCAGCGCCCAGCTGTACTCCGTGCGGTCGCGCCGCTCCTGGGGGCTGGGGGACGCCGCGGACCTCGCCGAGCTGGCCGCGCTCGCCGGGGGTTCCGGCGCCGACTTCATCCTCATCAACCCGCTGCACGCCGCGCAGCCGGTGCAGGGGATGGAGACGTCCCCCTACCTCCCGGTCACGCGCCGGTTCGTCAACCCGATCTACCTGCGCCCCGAGGAGATCCACGAGGCCACCTACCTCTCCGGCCCCGAGCGCTCGCTCGTGCAGTGGGCGGCGGACGAGGTGCGCCCCCTCAACGAGACGAACGAGCCCCTCGACCGCGACGCCGTGTGGGCGGCCAAGCTCCAGGCGCTCGAGGTGATCTTCGCCGCCGGCCGCAGCGCCGCGCGGCAGCAGGCGTTCGAGCGGTTCCGGGCGGACGAGGGCGAGGGCCTGGAGGACTTCGCCCTGTGGTGCGCGCTGCTCGAGGACCAGGCCGGCGAGCCGTGGCCGGTCGAGCTCACCGACCCCGCAAGCCCGCAGGTGGCGCTCAAGCGCTCCGAGCTCGCGGACCGGGTCGAATTCTTCGCGTGGCTCCAGTGGGTGCTCGACGAGCAGCTCGCGGCGGCGCAGCGCGCGGCAACGGAGTCCGGCATGCGGCTCGGCATCATGCACGACCTCGCCGTCGGGGTGGACTCCCAGGGCGCCGAGCGCTGGTCCGGCCAGGAGGTCTTCGCCGCCGGCATCGAGGTCGGCGCGCCGCCGGACATGTACAACCAGCAGGGCCAGAACTGGTCCCAGCCCCCGTGGCGGCCCGACGCTCTCGCGCGCACCGCCTACGCCCCGCTGCGGCAGATGCTGCGCACAGTGCTGCGCCACGCCGGCGCGATCCGGGTCGACCACGTGGCCGGCTTGTTCCGCCTGTGGTGGATCCCCACCGACGGCGGGGCCGACCAGGGCACCTACGTCAGCTACGACCACGAGGCGATGGTCGGCGTCCTCCTGCTCGAGGCGCACCGCGCGGGCGCGGTGGTCATCGGGGAGGACCTCGGCACGGTCGAGCCCTGGGTGCGCGACTACCTCGAGGAGCGCGGCGTCCTCGGCACGCAGGTGTTCTGGTTCGAGAAGGACGAGGACGGGCGGCCGAAGGAGCCCGCGGACTACCGGCGGCTCGCGCTCGCGACCGTCGACACGCACGACCTGCCGCCCGTCGCGGGGTACCTCGCCGACGAGCACGTCGACCTGCGCGAGCGCCTCGGCCTGCTGGTGGAGCCGGTCGAGCAGGTCCGGGCCGAGTCCGCGCTCGAGCGTCGCCGCACCGTGGAGCGCCTGCGCGAGCACGGGCTGGTCGGCGAGGACCCCTCGGAGCGCGAGATCCTCGAGGCGCTGCACGCCTACGTCGCCGCGACGCCGAGCTACCTCGTGGGCGTCTCGCTCGTCGACGCGGTGGGGGAGCGGCGCGCCCAGAACCAGCCCGGAACGCACACCGAGTACCCGAACTGGAAGGTGCCGCTCGCCGACGGCACCGAGCAGGTGGTCCTCCTCGACGACCTGCACGCCCACCCGCGCGTCCGCTCGCTCGTGGCGACGGTCGAGCGCGCGATGGGCCGCCAGGGTCGCTGACCCGGGCGCGGGTGCCTGCTCCGGCCCTCGACGTAGGGAATCGGGCGATGAGTGCGGGGATCCGGTCCCCGCACTCACCACCCGATCGCCGCATTCGTCGCTGAGGGTGGTCGCCGGGCTGGTGCTTCACCGGCGGCCCCCTACCTCAGCGGCCCGCGTCGACCGCCTGGGCGCGTACCGCGCGCTCCGCCGTGTCGAGCCGCTCGGCGACGAGGCGGCGCAGGGCGGCCGGCGCGTCGGCGTTCGCCTCGAGCCAGGCGCGGGTCTCGGCCACGACGTCGACGCCGGCCTCGTCCGCGCGTCCCGCCAGTGTGGCCGGGAACGCGAGCGTGGCCACGTTCTGCGCCATCTCGTTCGTCTGCTCGGTCCACACCCGCACCAGCGCGTCGAGGTAGCGGCGCACGTACGGGGCGAGGAGCTGCGGGTCACGCACGTCGGCGAACCCGAGGGCGGCGTACCGCTGCTGGGTGTTCGGCAGGTTCGCGGCCTCGACGATGTTCTCCCACACCCACTGCTTGGCCTCCGCGGTGGGGCGGGCGGCCCGGACCCACACGGCGTACTCGCGGCCGGTCGCCGACGGGTCGGCCGCGAGGGCCGCCTCGACGTCGTCGTCCGTGACGGCCCCGGCGAGCGCGAGCCCGCGCAGGACCTCCCACCGCTGCTGGGCGTCGACCTCCTGGCCGGCCAGAGGCGCGGTGCCGTCGACCCAGCCGCGGACGGTCGCCACCTGCTCGTCGGTGACCACGAGCTGGGCGGCCGCCCGCGAGAGCTGGAGCTGGGCGTCGGACCCGGCCTCGGCGCGGCCGGCGAGGACCACGAGGTCGTCCGCGACCGCGGCGCGGACCTGGTCGCGCGTGGTCGGGTCGGAGTATCGCTCGACGGCGGTGCGCACGTTCGCGAGCAGCACCCGCATCGCGGTGGGCTGCTGCTCGGAGGCCAGCGCCCGCAGCGCGAGGTCGAGGTACCGGCTCGCGGCCCACTGACCGTCACGCGTCATGTCCCACGCGGACGCGAGCACGAGGGTGCGCGGCATCGCCTCGGCGAACGCGTCGACGTGCTTGGTGGCCGCGGCGAGCGAGCGGTCGTCGAGCCGGACCTTGGCGTAGGAGAGGTCCTCGTCGTTGACGAGCAGCACCGCGGGCCAGGGCCGGCCCACGATCTCCGGCAGCTCGGTGCGCGCGCCGTCGACGTCGACCTCCTCGGACCAGCTGCGCACGAGCCGTTCGCCGTCGAGCTCGTACCCCGCCACCGCGAGCCGGTGCGGGCGCTGGACCGGGTGCGCGTCCGGCACGGACTGGAGGATCGCGGCGGTGGCGATCCGCTCGACGCCCTCGTCGTCCTTCTCGGTCGTCACCTCCGGCGTGAGCGTCGTGACGCCGGCGGACTCGAGCCACACGGTCGACCACGCCCGCAGGTCGCGCCCGGAGGCGGCCTCGAGCTCGACGAGCAGGTCGGACAGCTCGGTGTTGCCGAAGGCGTGCGCGGCGAAGTAGCGGCGCAGGCCCGTGAGGAAGGCGTCCTTCCCGACGAAGGTGACGAGCTGGGTGAGGACCGAGGAGCCCTTGGCGTAGGTGATCCCGTCGAAGTTGACCTCGACGTCCTCGAGGTCCTCGATCGACGCGACGATCGGGTGGGTCGTCGGCAGCTGGTCCTGGTCGAGCGCCCAGGCCTTCTCCAGCGACGTGAAGGTCACCCACGAGTCGTCGATCCCCAGGCCCTCGGCGGCGGCGAGGTGGGACGCGTACTCGGCGAACGACTCGTTGAGCCACAGGTCGTTCCACCACCGCATGGTCACGAGGTCGCCGAACCACATGTGGGCGAGCTCGTGGAGGATCGTGATGACGCGGCGCTCGCGCACGGCGCCGGACACGGGCCCGCGGAAGACGTAGTTCTCGAGATAGGTGACGAGGCCGACGTTCTCCATCGCGCCCGCGTTGAACTCCGGTACGAACACCTGGTCGTACTTCGTGAACGGATAGGGGCGGTCGAACGCCTCCTCGTAGAAGGCGAAGCCCTGGCGGGTGACGTCCATGATCGTCTCGGAGTCGAGGTGCTCGGCGATCGAGGCGCGCGCGTAGACGCCGAGGGGGATCGTCCGGCCGTCGCTCGAGGTGAGCTCGCCGGTGGTCCCGGCGTACGGGCCGGCGACGATCGCCGTGAGGTAGGTCGAGATGCGGGCGGTGGGGGCGAACGTCCAGGTCCGCGCGTCGGCCTCGGAGTCGCCGTCGGCACCGGGGTCGACCGGGGCGTCGCTCACCTCGGCGGCCGCCTCGTTGGAGAAGACCGTCCAGCTCGCGGGGGCGGTGACGACGAAGCTGAACTCGGCCTTGAGGTCCGGCTGCTCGAAGCACGCGAACACGCGACGCGCGTCGGCCACCTCGAACTGCGAGTAGAGGTAGACGTTCTCGTCGACCGGGTCGACGAACCGGTGCAGGCCCTCGCCGGTGGTCATGTAGGCGCCGTCGGCCTCGACGACGACCTCGTTGGTCTCCGCGAGGCCCGTCAGCTCGATGCGCGAGTCGGCGAACGCGGACGTGTCGACGTCGGACCCGTTGAGCGTGATCCGGTGGACGACCGGCGCGATGAGGTCGAGGAACGTGGACGCGCCGGGGGTGGCCGCGAAGGTGAGCGTCGTCGTCGAACCGAACACCTCGGGTCCACGGGTGAGATCGAGCTCGACCCGGTAGGTCTGCGTGGCCACGACGGAGGCGCGCTCGGCGGCCTCCGCCCGGGTGAGGTTCTCTGCGGGCACGAGGGCTCCTGTGGATCGGGGGCTGACGCACCGGGACCGCCGTGGTCCCGGCCGGGCGCAGGAGCGCCACCTCGAAGCGTAACCGCGTACCGGCGCGGGCCGCCGTCGACACCCTGTGCCGCTCCCGCCGACCGGCCCGACCCCGTGGGACGATGAGGTCATGACGGACTCCGCCTCGTTCCAGCCGCACGACGTCGACCTGTTCTTCGACCCCCACTGCCCCTGGGCGTGGATGACCTCCCGCTGGCTCACCGAGGTCGCCGAGGCCCGCGGGCTCAACCTCCACCTCCACCTCATGCCGCTCGTCATCGTCAACGAGGGCAAGGACGTCCCCGCCGACTACCGCGCGGGCCTCGACCGCCAGTGGGGCGTGGTGCGCGTCTTCCAGGCCGCCAAGGAGCGCCTGACCGCCGAGCAGTTCGCCGCGCTCTACACGGCCGTCGGCACGAAGTTCCACCCGGAGGACCGCAAGAGCGAGGAGCTCGCGGTCGTGACCGAGGCGCTCGCCGAGCTCGACCTGCCGGCAAACCTCGTCGAGGCCGCCGAGGACTCCTCGCTCGACGAGGCCTTCCGGGCCACGACGGCCACCGCTCAGAAGCTGGTCGGCGACGACGTCGGCGTGCCGGTCATCAAGTACGGCGACGGCGCGTTCTTCGGCCCGGTCGTCACCCCCGCCCCCACGGGCGAGGACGCGCTGCGCCTGTGGGACGGCTTCGCGCTCGTCGTCTCCGTGCCCGGGCTCTACGAGCTCAAGCGCACCCGGACCTCGGGTCCGATCCTCGCCTGACCCCCTGATCGACCCGACGCGTGCCGGCGCACCGGCACGGCGGTTCGTCCCCGTCCCCTGAGAAGGAGTCCCATGCGGCACGGTCGCACCCTCGGCGCCGGCGCGGCGCTCGTCCTCGCGGCGGCGCTCGCCGCCTGCTCACCCGTCGAGAGCCTCGACGACGAGGAGACGAGCGAGTCCCAGGAGTCCCCGTCCGGGTCCTCGAGCTCCGAGGGTCCGGCGGAGGAGGAGACCGAGGAGTCGAGCACGGCCGACGACGACGAGGGCGCCGGGTCCGCCGCTGAGCCCAACGGCCCCGCGGAGGACGAGCCCAGGGACTCCCCGAGCGACGGGGCCGGCGAGGAACCGACCTCCGAGGAGGGCGACGACGACGCGGAGGGCGAGGCGCCGGCCGCCGACGGCGAGCGGATCACGATCGAGCACGACGCCGGCACCGTGTCCTACGCGCTGCCCGAGGGCTGGAACGACCTGTCGTTCGCCTACGAGGGCCACCCGACGATCGTCCTCGGCGCCGCCCCCCTGGAGACCGCCGCCAACGGCACGCAGCTCACGCTCACGGCGATCGAGGGCGGAGCCGGCTCGTTCGAGGCCTACCGCGAGGCGCTCGAGGCCCAGCGGCCGCCGGACGCCGAGATGTCGGAGGCCGACGCGATCACCGTCGACGGTTCCTCGGTACCCGGCCTGCGGGTGGAGATGTCGACACCGACGGGCGGGTTCGTCCAGTACACGTACCCGATCTACTCCGACGGCTACCAGTGGGAGCTCCAGTTCGCGATGGACGCGGGGGACGAGGAGGCGGACCTTCCGGGCCTTCGTCAGGTCGCGGAGTCGATCGACATCGAGTAGACCCGCCGGGCCCCGGGTGATTCGGACGGACTCCCGGTGATGCCGGACGGTCGCGGTCCGACGGGTAGTCCGACCTGGTCAGACGTCCCCATGACAGCGGTTCACCGGACCTCGACCGGCGGATCAATCTGACGTCATGACAACGCGAAAGATCTCCCCCCGCCACGCAGCCACCGCCACCCTCGCCCTCGCCGCCACGCTCACGCTCGCGGCGTGCGGTGGTGACGACGAGGTGGCTCACTCGCCCGACGACGACGCCACGACGACCGAGCCCTCGGAGCCGGCCGAGGAGCCGTCGGAGGACGAGGACAGCGACACCGAGGACGACGCGGCCGAGGCGCCCAGCGAGGACGCCCCCGCGGAGGACGAGGACACCGAGGACGACGCGGCCGCCGCCCCGAGCGACGACGCGGCCGAGGCGCCCAGCGACTCCGACGAGCAGGCCCCGGGCGCCGGCGCGACCGGCGAGCTCCCGCAGGTCGAGGTCACCTGGCCCGACGAGTGGGTCGACATGTCCGACCAGGTCCCGGAACAGCCCGGCATGGGCATGCAGATCTACGGCGTGCCGAGCCAGGACGGCTTCTCGATGAACGCCGTCATCACGACCTACCCGGCGGGCACCGCCCCCGAGGGCGCGAGCTACGGCTACCTGCTCGTGGAGCAGCTGGGAGGCGACTCCGGCCAGCTGAACGAGGTCGGCGAGCGCGACATCGACGGCCACACCGCTACCGGCTACCAGCAGGACGCGTCCGAGGCCGGCGAGACCTTCCGCCAGCGCCTGTACGGCGTCGTCCTCGAGGACGGCAGCATCGTCGAGTTCGTGCTCTCGGCGGAGGTCGACCAGATCACCGAGGGCATGGAGCTCTTCGAGACGGTCCTCGACTCGGCCACCATCAACTGACCCGAGACCACCAACGACTGACGTCCGACGTCGCCCGCGGCCCGGGACCCCTGCAGGGGTCCCGGGCCTCGGTGCGTCCGCCGATCTGTGGAACCGTCGAACCGCGGAACCATGGGGAGAACTCGCCGCACGACGCATCTTGTCACCGTGTGCGGGATGAGAGACTTCGGCCATGCAGATCTCGACGTCCCCCCGCCACGCCGCCGCCGCGGCCCTCACCCTCGCGACCGCCTTCACCCTCGCCGCCTGCGGCGGTGACGACGACTCCGCGATCGCGCCCTCGCCCGACGAGAACCCTCCGGCGTCCGAGCCTGCCGAGGAGAGCGAGCCCACCGACGAGGAGACCTCCGAGACGGAGAGCGAGCCGGCGGAGGAGACCGAGCCTGCCGAGGAGACGCAGCCCGCCGACGAGGAGACGAGCGAGGACGGCTCCGACGACGCGACGGAGGCTCCGACCGAGGAGGGCTCCGACGCCGCCGCGGGGTCCGGTGACGTGCCCCAGGTCGAGATGCAGTTCCCCGAGGGCTGGACCGACGTGAGCGAGCAGCTCGCCGCCGGCACGGCACCGCTCGAGGTGCAGGCCTACGCGGTGCCGGACGCGGAGCCCGGGACCTTCACGTCCAACATCGTCGTCGTCGCCTACCCGGCCGGCACCGTCCCGAGCGGCTCGTACCGCGATCTTGCCGAGCCGCAGGTCGCGGACCCCTCCAGCCTGCGCGACCTGCCCGAGCGCGAGATCGGCGGGCACCCGGCCGAGGGGTACTCGACCGACGCGTCGCAGCAGGGCATCACGTACCGCCAGCAGCTCTACGGGGTCGTCCTCGAGGACGGCAGCGCCGTCGAGATCGTGTACTCGGCAGGCATCGACTCCGTCGACGAGCACCAGGAGGCCTTCGAGGCGGCGCTCGACTCGGTCGTCATCAGCTGACCGACGCCTCCGCCTCCAGCTCGTCGTGACGAAGGATCCAGCCGTGAGTGTTCCCGCCGCGCGTCCGACCGGCCCGCAACCGTCCGACTCGTCTCCCACGGCTCCGCACCCGTCCGCCCGACGTCTCGGCGTCGGCGCTCTCGCCCTCTCCCTCACGTTCGTGCTCGCCGCCTGCGGCGGGGACGACGACTCGACGCCCGGCCCCGCTCCCGAGCCGCCGGCCTCGGTCGGCGCGCCCGAGGGCACCGTGGCCCCGAGCGAGGCGGCCCCGAGCGGGGAGACCTCGACCGGGGAGACGCCTTCGGAGGACGAGAGCGCCGAGGAGTCCGGCACGGACGACGCGACCTCCGCACCCGAGGAGTCGAGCTCGGACTCGCGCGTGACCGGGTCGGCCGGTTCCGACGACGACGCCGTCGAGCCGGGTGATCCGGCAGCCGTCGGGGACGGCCGCGTGACGGTCGCACTGCCCGAGGAATGGGAGGCTCAGCCCCAGGAGCCGGGCAGCGGGGGGGCAGGAGGAGACGCTCAGCGCGCTGACCCTCACCGGCCCCGCCAACGTCCGGATCACGCTGTGGGAGCCGGGCTACTGGGGTGACGACTACGCCGAGTCGATGGTGGATCACTGCCGCTCCACGCCGGACGGGCCCGGGCAGGACGCGGCGCTCATCGAGCCGCGGGAGATCCTCGGCACCGAGGCGGACGGGTACGAGGTCACCATCGTCTTCGAGACCGAAGGCGTGGAGGACCAGCTTCTGCACGGCTACGGGCTGATGACGGAGGACGACCAGTTCCTCGAGGTCGTCGTGGGTGCACCCCAGGCCACGTTCGGCGAGTTCGAGCCGGATTTCCAGGCGATCATCGACTCGATCTCGGTCGACTGAGGGGCGTCGACGGGTACCTCCGCGGCGTGTCGCGTGCGGTTCATCTCACGGCGGGCAGGGATGCGAGATCGCGCCGGTGGTGCAAGCGTGGGGGCGATGAGCACCCGACCGACGCACGTCCGCGCCGCCGCAGCACTCGCTGCGACCGCGGGTTGTGCGCTCCTCCTCGCCGCCTGCGGCGGGGGCGAGGACGACTCCGAGAGCACGTCGGGGGAGACCCCCTCGACGGAGAGCTCGGGCGAGTCGTCGTCCGAGTCGTCGCCGGAGTCGTCGTCGGAGAGCCCGACCGCCGAGCCGTTCGACGGCCCGGAGGTCGAGATCACCTGGCCCGAGGGCTGGGAAGACCTGTCGCCGTACATCTCGACCACCCCCGAGGGGGCCGAGGTCCAGGCGTACGGCGACCCGACGAACCAGTTCGCGACCTCCGTCGTCGTCATGTCGTTCGGGGAGTCCACCACCGAGGGTCGGTCGTACGCCGAGATCCTCGAGGAGCAGGGGACCGATCTCGCCGAGCTCCTCGAGCTGCCCGGACGGGAGGTGGACGGAACCCCCGTCACCCCGTACGAGCGCGTCACCGACCCCGGGACCGGCTCGGTCGTCCAGCACCTCTACCCGGTCGAGCTCGACGACGGCGGTCTCGTGGAGATCACCCTGGTCGCCGAGGAGACCGAGTTCGCCGGCCTCATACCGACCTTCGACGAGATCCTCGCATCCGTCGTCATCGACTGAGTGAGGAAGGTCCCACGGGGAGATCTCCCCGTCGATCCTTCCCGTACTCGACAGACCCCTACCGGAAAGTGGTTCACATGAACATCACCCACAAGCCTGTCCGTCGCTCCCTCGTCGCGGCCGCCGCGCTCGGCGCCGGCCTCACGCTCGCCGCCTGCGGCGGGGGCGACGACGAGGAGACGACCACCACCGAGGAGGAGGCTCCGGAGACCGAGGAGGAGCCCGAGGCTCCCTCGGACGGCGGGGAGACCGAGTCCGACGCCGCCGAGACCGGGTCCGAGACCGAGTCCGACGACGCAGCGGGCCTCCCCCCGGAGACCGAGAGCGAGGCCGGTTCGGCCGGCGCGGCGCCCGGCGGCGAGTCCGAGAGCGGCGCCACCGGCGAGGAGCGCATCGAGATCACCTGGCCCGAGGGCTGGGAGGACCTGTCCGCGGCCGCCGGCGAGATGCCGATCCCGGAGGGCGTCGAGGAGATGCACGCCTATGGCACGACCGACTCGGCCAGCTTCGCCACGAACGTCACGGCCATCCGTTACGCGCCCGGCATCATGGGCGACGGCTCCTACATCGAGCTGCTCGAGCAGAGCGGCCAGGACACCTCGGCCTACACCGAGCTCGAGCCGCGCGACATCGACGGGAACGAGGCCGAGGGCCTCGAGTTCGAGCAGGACGCCCAGGGCACCGCCATCGTGCAGCGCGCCTACGGCTTCCAGCTCGAGGACGGCTCGTTCGTCGAGATCGTCCTCTCGTCCTCCGCCGACGAGTTCGAGGCCAACGAGGAGGACTTCAACGCGATCCTCGACTCGATCACGATCAACTGACCCGCTGAGGTGAGGTCCTGAGGGACCGCCCCGCAGGTCGCACGACGGCGTCGCCCACCTCGGGCGGCGCCGTCGTCGTGCGTGATGGGTGTCGGCACGAATGGTGGGGGAGCCCCGTGCGGATCCCGGTCCCACGCCTGTGGCGCCCTGATGCACAGTGGAGGGCATGAGGATCATGCACACGCCTGTCCGTCGATCCCTTGTCGCGGCCGTCGCGCTTGGCGCCGGCCTCACGCTCGCCGCCTGCGGCGGGGGCGACGACGAGGAGACGACCACCACCGAGGACTCCCCGCAGACGTCGGAGGAGCCCGAGGTCACGTCGGGCGGCGCGGGGGACGGCGCGGAGTCCGGGTCCGACGACGGCGCCGAATCGGGCTCCGGGTCCGAGACCGGGTCCGACGACCCCGCGGGCCTGCCGCCCGAGACCGGGAGCGAGTCCGGCTCGGCCGGCCCCGGTGGAGAGTCGGGGAGCGCTGCCGCCGAGGAACGCATCGACATCACCTGGCCCGAGGGTTGGGAGGACCTGGAGACCGACAGCGCCGGCCTGCCCCAGGGGGTGGCCGAGACCCACGCCTACGCGCTCGACCCGGCCGAGCCGTTCCCGACCGGGGCACGCGTCATCCGGTACGCGCCCGGCACGATCGGCGAGGGCACGTTCATGGAGCTGTTCGAGCAGAGCGGCCAGGACACGTCGGAGTTCACCGAGCTCGAGCCGCGCGACATCGGCGGGCACGAGGCGGAGGGCATCGAGACGACGCAGGACCTGGGCGACGGCGAGATGCGCCAGCGCGCCTACGGCTTCCCGCTCGAGGACGGCTCGTACGTCGAGATCTCGGTCCAGTCCCCGGTGGACGACTTCGACAGCCACGAGGAGGACTTCGAGGCGATCCTCGACTCCATCGAGATCAGCTGACCGGCCGAGGGCCGTCCCGAGGGACCGCCTCGCGGGTCGCACGACGGCGTCGCCCATCGCGGGTGGCGCCGTCGTCGTTCGTCGTGGTGCCCCGTCCCGGTGGATGTGGACAGGTGGCGGTTCGGAGCGGACGTGTGGATGACGAGCCGCCCGAGGTGCTGCGCGCGGCCAGCCTGGCCGCATGCGCACACGCACACGCTCCGGGTCCAGCAACGCCGCTCGCGGCACCTCCCTCACGGCGCTCCTGCTCGCCGCCGGCCTCGCCCTCGCCGGCTGCGGCGACGGCGAGCCGACGGGCGCGTCGGACGGGACGGTCGCGCCTGACGGGGCCCGGTCCTCAGAGTCCGGGGCCGGGTCGGACACCCCGCCCGACGACGACGAACGACCGGTGGATCCCGACCCTGGCTCCGACACCTCGCCCTCGTCCGTACCCGCACCCGAGCCCGATCCGGAGACCGAGGAGACAGAGACGAGGACCGGCTCCGCATCGGAGGACGCGGCGCCGTCCGGCGACCGCGCCCCGGCACCGGACGGGGCGCTGGCCCTCTCGGTGACCTACCCGGACGCGTGGGAGGAGCAGTCCGCCGCGGCGGCGAACCTCCCGCCGGGCTCGCTCGCCATGGCCACAGCGACCGCGGACGGCACGATCGCCGGCTCGACGGTCGTGGTGGAACCGGCCGACGGTCCGGTCGCGGACATGCCCGGCCTCCTTGCGGCGCGCGGGAACGACCCGGCGAGCATCGTCGAGGCGGGGACGCGGGACGTGGCCGGCGAGAGCGTGACGCGCTGGGAGGCGCGCAGCACGTCGGGGGAGTGGGACACGATCGCCTATCCGGTGCCAGGACCGGACGGCGTCGTCGTGCTCGTCATGTTCGTCGTCACCGCCGAGAGGACCGACGTCGTCGAGGAGGACGTCGCGACCGTCCTCGACTCCCTGGCGCTCGGGTGACGTCGGAGGTCGGGACGGCGACTGCGGCGCACCGCCGTCGTGGCGGCGATGCGCCGTCCTGCGCGACTGTCGGCCGCGCGCTGCCCGCCCGGCTCACCAGATGGCGACGCGCTCCTCCGGGGCCCGGTAGCCACCGTCGCCCGGCTGGACGTCGAACGCCCGGTGGAAGGCGTCGAGGTTGGAGGCCGTGACGTTCGCGCGGAACTCGTCGGGGGAGTGCGGGTCGGTGGACATCTGCGTGCGCAGCACCTCGTCGCGGTGCTTCGAGCGCCACACGCGCGCCCACCCGGTGAAGAAGCGCTGCAGGCCGGTGCGGCCGTCGACCACCGGAGCGTCGTCGAGGCTGTCGACCCCCTGCGCGCGCAGGGCGATCGCGTAGGCCTTGAGGCCGATGTCGAGCCCGCCGAGGTCGCCGATGTTCTCGCCGACGGTGAGGGCGCCGTTGACCGAGACCTCCGAGCTCTCGCCGAGCTGGGCGGGCACGAGGCCGTCGTACTGGGCGATGAGGGCGTTCGCGCGCTCCATGAACCGCTCGCGGTCCTCGTCGGTCCACCAGTTCTCGAGCTGGCCGTCGGGGCCGAACTTCGAGCCCTGGTCGTCGAACCCGTGCCCGATCTCGTGGCCGATCACCGTGCCGATGCCGCCGTAGTTGAAGGCGTCGTCGGTCTCCGGGTCGAAGAACGGGGGCTGGAGGATCGCGGCCGGGAAGACGATCTCGTTCCACACCGGGTTGTAGTACGCGTTGACGGTCTGCGGCGTCATCAGCCACTCCCGCCGGTCGACCTCGCCGCCGTAGCGCGACATCTCGTCGTCCCACCAGTACGCGCGCCCGGCGCGCACGGTGGCGACGAGGTCGCCCTCGGTCACGGTGAGGCCCGAGGAGTCGCGGACGATCTCCGGGTACCCGATCTTCGGGTTGAACGCGGCGAGCTTCGCCTGGGCCCGCTCCTTGGTCTCGGGGCTCATCCAGTCCAGCCCGTCGATCGAGACGCGGTATGCCTCGACGAGGTTGGTCACGAGCTCGTCCATGCGCGCCTTGTGCGTGGGCGGGAAGTGCCGCGCGACGTACAGCCGGCCGACGTCCTCGCCGAGCAGGCCCTCGACGAGCCCGACGCCCCGGCGCCAGCGCTCGCGATTCTCCTGCGCGCCGGTGAGCGTGCGCCCCGCGAAGTCGAACCGCTCGGCCACGATCTCCTCGGTGAGCAGGGACGCACGGGAGGCCGCCGCGTGGAAGGACAGCCAGACCTTGAGGTCCTCGAGCGGCGTCTCCGCCCAGGTCTGCGCGGCGCCGACGAGCGCGGACGGCGTGGCGACCAGCAGCTTGAGCTCGCCCTCGGGCAGGCGCAGCCCCGCGTGGTAGGCGTCCCAGTCGAGCCCGGGGGCCGAGCCGGCGAGCTCGACGAAGGACATCGGGTTGTCGATCTTGTCCGCCTCGCGGGTGGCGACGACGTCCCAGTGGTGCGCGGCGATACGCGTCTCGAGCGCGAGGATCCGCTCCGCGGCGCCCGCGCCCTCCCCGGCCTCGACGGCACCGACGAGCTCGAGGAGCCGGGCGACGTGCCCCGCGTACGCCTCGCGTACGGCGGCGTGCTCCGCCTCGCGGTAGTAGGCCTCGTCCGGCAGGCCGATGCCGTCCTGCGCGAACCACACGAGGTAGTCCGGGTCGGAGATGCCGGGGGAGACGTCGATGCCGGCGATGCCGGAGACGCCCGTGCGCTGGAGCTCGCCCATGACGCGGGCGAGCGAGGAGTGGTCGTCGGCACCGCGGACGAGTGCGAGGTCCGCCTCCAGCGGGGCGGCGCCGGCGGCCTCGATCGCGGCCTCGTCCATGAACATCGCGTACACCGCGCCGATCTTGGGCGCGGCACCCGCGGGGTCGGGGTTCTCCGCGGCGGCGTCGGCGCCGGCCTCGGCGACCGACCCGGCGTCCTCGCCCGTCGCGGCCGCCTCGCCGAGCTCCTCGATGAGGGCGCGGACCCGCTCCTCGGAGCGGTCGCGCAGGTCGACGAACCCGCCGATGCGCGCGCGGTCGGACGGGATCTCGGTCTCGGCGATCCAGCGTCCGTTGACGTGGCGGAAGAGATCGTCCTGCGGGCGGACGCCGCGGTCCACGTAGCTCTCGAGGTCGACGGGCTGCTCGGTGCTCGGTGAGGTCATGGCATCCAGCGTATGCGTGGCATGCCGCGTGCCACACTGTGCGCCATGCGCGTCCACATCGCCGCCGACCACGCCGGCTTCGAGCTCAAGTCCGCCCTCTCGGCCCACCTCGCGTCCGCCGGTCACGAGGTCGTCGACCACGGCGCCGAGACCTACGACGCCGAGGACGACTACCCCGGCTTCTGCTTCCAGGCCGGGGAGGCGGTTGTCGCTGACCCCGGCTCGCTCGGGGTCGTCATCGGCGGGTCCGGCAACGGCGAGCAGATCGCCGCCAACAAGGTGCGCGGCGTGCGCGCCGGTCTGGCCTGGTCGGTCGAGACCGCTCGCCTGACCCGGGCGCACAACGACGCCAACGTGGTCGGCGTCGGCGCCCGCATGCACACCCAGGAGGAGGCGTTCGAGATCGTCGACGCCTTCCTCGCCGAGCCGTTCTCGGGCGAGGCGCGCCACCAGCGGCGCATCGACCAGGTGGCCGAGCTCGAGTCGTGAACGGATAGAGGGGCAACGGCATGAGGTCCATGAGCACGACGACGAACCGCCCGGCCGCCCCGCGCCGTGCCCCTGCGCTCGCGGGCGCCTCGCTCGCGACCGCACTGGTCCTCGCCGCGTGCGGGGGCGATGACAACGACGACACCACCGACGCCGCCACGACCGAGGCGCCGCCGGCAACGACCGAGCCGGCTGAGTCGGAGAGCTCCGACGGCACCGGCCAGGACGACGGCGGTTCGGAGACCGACTCCGACGCGGCTCCGTCCGACGAGGGCGAGGCCGAGGCTGAGGCCTCCTCCCGGGCGGACGAGGCAGCCTCCGATGCGGACGAGGCGGCCTCCGACGCGGGTGCGACCAGCGGCGAGGGCACGCCCGGCGGCATCGCCCCGGTGTCGCTGGTCTGGCCCGCCGAGTGGATGGACCTCACCGACATGCTTGCGCCGCCGCCGGAGGGCGCCGAGATCGAGATGGTCGGCTCCTCGGGGACGCTGATCTACCCGGCCGGGGTGCTCACCGTCTACACCGCCGAGTTCGTGGACGGTCGCAGCTACCTCGAGCTCGTGGAAGCCGACGGCGCCCCCGCCGACGCGCTCACCGAGATCGAGCCCCGCGAGGTCGCCGGCCAGACCGTGACGCCCTACGAGGTCGACCTCACGCCCTACAGCTTTCCGGCGATCCAGCGGATCTACCCGCTCGAGCTCGCGGACGGTGCGATGGCCGGGCTCACGCTGACGGCACCCATCGAGGAGCTCGAGGCGGCCGAGCCCCTGTTCGAGGCGATCCTCGACTCTGTGACGATCGAGGAGTAGCGCGTGGACGGCCGCCCCGCGCCGCTCGTGCTCCTGGGCGGCAGTGGCCTGGGCGGGTGGATCTGGGAACGCGTGACGCCGCTGCTCGAGGCGGCCGGCCACCGGGTGGTCACCCCGCGCCTGCGCGGCATCGACGGCGACCCGACCCCGGCCGCCGAGGTGACGCTGACCTCCTGGGTCGACGACGTCGTCGCCGCCCTTGAGACGGTCGAAACGGATGACGCCTCAGGTGCCGAGAGTGCGGGTGAGGGCCCGGATCTGGGCTCGCCGGGAGTCGAGAGTGCGGCTCAGGGTCCGCCCGGCCCGGAGGGCGTGACGATCGTGGCCCACTCGTTCGCGGCCTTCATCGTCGCGGGCGTCCTCGCCCGGCAGCGCGCGAGCACGCCTCCACCAGCGACGAGTGAGCGGATCTCGGCCCGGACTCCCGCGACGAGTGAGGGGATTCCTGCCCCGCGCACGACACCGGTCCGCAGCGTCGTCATGATCGACGCCGTCCTGCCGACGCCCGGCCGCTCGTGGTTCGACCAACAGGGACCCGGCGCGTCGGAGGTCATGCCGCTGCTCGCCGTCGACGGCGCGACGCCCTGGTTCACCCGCCAGGAGATCGACGCCCTGTTCCCCGGGCACGGCCTCACCGACGACGACTACGCATGGATGGCGGAGCGGGTGAGCGGCCAGCCGCTGGGCACCTACGCCGAGCCGGCCGCCGACCTCGAGCTGACGGACGCCGGGTTCGACCTCGGCTACGTGCGCTGCCTACGGACGGACCCGCCGACGTCGCACGTCACCGCCGAGAGCCCCGGCTGGCGCTACCGGGAGATCGACGCCGGCCACTGGCCGATGGTCACGGCGCCCGACGAGACCGCGCGCGTCATCCTCGATCTCGTGCAGTCACAAGGTTTGTCCAGGGAATGATCGACATCCGCCCACCTGAGGCAGACGACCGCTCCTGACCGCCTCAGCGGCGACGGGCCGAGCCCCGCACGCTGAGCGCGGCGCAGAGCGCGGCCAGGAGGACCACCGCTGCGGCGAGCGGCCCCGACAAGATCGCCGCCACACCCACCGCCGGACCCTGGACGAGCCAGGCGAGCGGCAGGTCGAGCCCCTCGTCCCGGCCGGCGATCGCCTGGACGCGCGCGGCCTCCGCCGCGTCACCCGGCTCGAACAGCGAGCGGCGCCAGGCCACGGTGGCGAGCGCGTCGGCGATCGCCGACGCCGCCCACCACGCGCCGCCCGCGACCAGCGTGGTCCACACGACCGGCGACACCCCGGTGAGCGCCGCCCCGGCGAGCCCGATGACGGGGCCGAGTGCCGCCGTCGTGGCAGCTCCGGCCGCGAGGCCGAGCCGGGAGGACCGGCGACCGAGGTGCCGGACGAGGAGCACGCCGAGCGCCGACGCGATGAGCCATCCGACGGCGACGACGAGCGCGAGGAGCCCGGCGCGCGCGCCGTCCCCGGTGACGAACGTGCCGACGAGCCCGACGACGAGGGGCACGGCGGCGATCGTGCAGACGAGCGCGGAACGGGTGCGTGAACGGCGGGCGGCGGCGGTGAGCTCGGCGCGGACGTCGATGTGCTCGTGGGGCACGGAGTCGTCGCAGTGTGAGCAACCAGCCCCGTGCGCGTCGGCGGAGGCGGGCGTGGGGAGGGTGGAGGAGGACATGATGCTGAGATCATAAGGAGCATGTCCGCACCGCAGCCCGTGGGGATCGCCACGACCGAGCTCGCCGAGCTCGTGCTGGAGGTCGCCCAGCAGGTCCCCGCCGGTCGCGCGACCACCTACGGCCTCGTGGCCGAGGCCGTCCGCGACGTCACCGGCCGGGGCAGCGCCCGTTATGTCGGCACCGTCCTCTCGCGCCACGGATACCGCGTGCCCTGGTGGCGGGTGGTCCGCGCAGACGGGACGCTCCCACGCCAGCTCCGCGCCGAGGCGAGCGCGCGGTACGAGAACGAGGGCACGCCGCTCGAGCCGCTGGTGCCGACGATGATCGACCTGCGCCGCGCGCTGTGGGACGCCCCGACCGAGTGGAAGGCACCCGACCGGCATGCCTGAGGGTCACTCGATCCGGCGCCTCGCGACCATGCTCGACTCGCTGTTCACCGGCGCGGTGGTGCGCGCGTCCTCCCCGCAGGGGCGGTTCGCCGCCGGCGCCGAGGCGATCGACGGGTGGCGCGTGACAGGCACCGGCGCGCACGGCAAGCACCTGTTCGTCGAGCTCGAGCCGCCCACGGGCGGGGAGCCGCGGTTCGTCCACGTCCACCTCGGCCTCTACGGCGCGTGGTCGTTCGTCACCGCGAACGGGTTCGCCCCGCACGCGATCGGGGCGCCGCGCCGGCCCGCGGAGGGTGGCCCGGCGAGCGACGGGACCGGTGCCGTCTCGCCCGGGGCGGGGCGGGGGACGACGCCGGGTGGCGTCGTCGACACCGGCGGGGACGACAGCCTGGCCGTCGACGTCGTGCCCTCCGATCCCATGGACACCGAGGACCACGGCTATGCCGAGCTCGTGGTGCCCGAGCCGCGCCCGACCGTCCGGCTGCGGCTCCTCACCGACGGGGTGGTCGCGGACCTCACGGGCCCGGCGCGCTGCGACCTCATCGACGAGGGTCAGAAGGACGCGGTGCACGAGCGGCTCGGGCCCGACCCGCTGCGCCCCGACGCCGACCCCGACCGCTTCGTGGCCGCCGTGCGCCGTACCCGCCGCGGCATCGGCGAGCTGCTCATGGACCAGTCGGTCATCGCGGGGGTCGGCAACATCTACCGGGCCGAGGCGCTCTACCGTGCGCGCATCCACCCCCGAACCGAGGGGCGGGCCGTGAGCGTGGCGCGGCTGCGGGCGATGTGGGACGACGTCGCGGGGCTGCTGGCCGACGGGGTCGAGCACGGCGTCATCGTCACGACCCGCCCGGAGGACCGCCGCGCGCCGCGGCCGGACTCGTGGGCGCGGGCCGCCGAGCGCGCCACCGACGAGGAGGCCGACTTCCGCTGGTACGTCTACCGGCGTGCGGGGCGCGCCTGCCACGTGTGCGGGCAGGCCGTATCGATCGACGACATGGCGGGCCGCACCGTGTTCTGGTGCGGGAAGTGTCAGCGTCTGCTGCGCTCGCGCGCGCGGGCGGCGTAGACGGGGAGGCGGCCGCCGGTGGCCACCGCCGACGCGGCGGAGGCTCCTCGGTTCGGGCATGCGACCAGCTGTCCCCCAGGGCGCCACCGAGGCACCACGAGACCTGTCGTCGCCTCTATCCTGGGCGCCACCGTCGATGCCGACCCTGGCACCGGCCATGCGGAAGGAGTCACCATGCCCCAGCGCTCAGTGATCGTCGCCTCCGAGCACGGGCTGCACGCCCGTCCCGCTCAGGAGTTCGTCGCGGCGGCGACGGCGTCCGGTGCGGAGGTGACCATCTCGAAGGTGGACGGCGCCCCGGTATCCGCGAGCTCGATCCTCTCCGTCATGTCCCTCGGCGTGAAGCAGGGTGACACCGTGGTTCTGGCGGCGGAGGGCGAGGGTGCCGACGAGGCCGTCGATTCGCTGGCGACGCGCCTCGAGAACCCGCAGGACAACTGATGGACGCGACGACCGAGGGCGTACTGGACGGCATCGGGGTGGGCCGACGCGGCGTCGTCGGCCCCGTGCGGCAGGTCCGGGGCGGGCCCGAGCTGCCTGCCGACGAGCCCGCGCCGGCGGACCCGGAGGCGGCGGTCGCCGAGATCGAGGCGGCGCTCGCCGCCGTCCAGGAGGACCTCACGGCACGGTCCGCTGCCGCGGAGGGCACCACCCTCGGCGAGGTGCTCGGTGCGGCCGCGCTCATGGCGGGTGACCCCGCGCTCTCCGCCCGCGCCGCCGAGCTCGTGCGCGCCGGCACCGGCCGCGCGCACGCCGTCCACGACGCGGTAGAGGAATTCGCCACCACGTTCGAGTCCATCGGCGGCTACATGGCCGAGCGCGTCACCGACCTGCGTTCGGTCGGCGACCGGGTGGTCGCGCGCCTGACCGGACAGCCGGAGCCGGGACTCGACCTGCAGGAGCCGGCGGTCGTCGTCGCGCGGGACCTCTCGCCCGCCGACACCTCGGCGCTCGACCTCGACCTCGTCCTCGGCATCGTCACCGAGGAGGGCGGGCCCACCTCCCACACGGCGATCATCGCGGGCCAGCTCGGCCTGCCGTGCGTGGTCCGGGCCGCCGGCGCGACGGGGCTCGCGGACGGGGAGATCGTCGCCGTCGACGCCGCGCACGGCCGTGTCGTTCTCGATCCCGACGACGAACTTCGGGGCGAGCTCGACCGCCGCTCGGCCGCGCTGGACGCGCTCGAGGCCGACCGGGAACCCGGGGCGACCGCCGACGGGCACGCCGTCCAGCTGCTCGCCAACATCGGCACGGTCGCCGACGCCGAGCGCGCGGCCGCGACCGCTGCCGAGGGCGTCGGGCTCTTCCGCACCGAGGTGCTCTTCCTCGACGCCACCGAGGCGCCGGCCGTCCAGGCTCAGGCCGAGACGTACGCGGCCGTGCTGCGGGCGTTCGCCGGACGGAAGGTTGTCGTCCGGACCCTCGACGCCGGCGCCGACAAGCCGCTCGCCTTCGCCAACCAGGCGGACGAGGACAATCCCGCGCTCGGCGTACGGGGCTACCGGCTCGTGCGCACGATACCGGAGATCGTCCGCGACCAGCTGCGCGCGCTCGCGAGCGCGAGGGGCCAGGCCGGTGCCGACGCCGCCGAGCTCTGGGTGATGGCGCCGATGATCTCCACGGCCGGCGAGGCGGCGGAGTTCGTCGCGACCGCCCGCGAGGCCGGGCTCACCGACGGCGTGGGGCTCGGCGTCATGGTCGAGGTCCCGGCCGTGGCGCTGCGCGCGGACGGCGTCCTCGCCGACGTCGACTTCGCCTCGCTCGGCACGAACGACCTGGCCCAGTACACGATGGCGTCGGACCGGCTGCTCGGCGGGCTCGCCGACCTCCTCGACCGGTGGCAGCCGGCGGTGCTCGAGCTCGTCGCGCGCACGGCGGCGGCCGGGGTGTCCGCCCGGAAGCCTGTGGGCGTGTGTGGCGAGTCCGCCGGGGACCCCCTCATGGCGCTCGCCCTGACCGGCATGGGCGTGACGAGCTTGTCGATGTCGGCTGGTGCGCTGCCGGCGGTCCGGCACGCCCTGCGCTCGCATACGCTGGCCGAGTGCGAAGCGATGGCGCAGGCCGCGCTCGCGGCCGCCGACGCGGCGGGGGCGCGCGACGCCGTCGTCCATCTCCTGCGACCGGAGGCACGGGAGGTGCTCGCGGTCTGAGTGGACGACGGCGCCGTAGGCGTTTGTCGTGTCCGGCCCGGCTTGTCGTGTGTTCGCCAGGGTCCGATCAGGCGTCGGCGTCGACCGAAGCTGACTCTCTCGCAGCGGTCGCACGGCGTCGCCGACCCACGAGGGCACTGGCGACGAACATGAGGACGACCCCCAGCAGGATGCCCGCGACGATCGCCCACGTGCCCCCGAGCTGGTCGAGCCAGCCGATGAACAGACCGAACCCGTAGTCGGAGTCGCCGAACGTCGCGGCTGCCGACCCGAACTCGCCGAGCATGTCGAGAAGTGCAAGCGGGATGACCGTGATGAGCGCGCCGTTGGCAAACGCGCCGAGTACGGCACCGCGGCGGCCGCCCTGTGCGTTTCCGATGACTCCGGCTGCGCCGCCGGTCATGAAGTGGGCGATGATGCCCGGGATGATGACCGCGGTTCCTGCGAAGCCCATGATGGCCATGCCGATGATTCCGGCGATGAGCGAGGACAGGAACCCGATCATCACCGCGTTGGGCGCGAACGGGAATGTCACGGGCACGTCGAGCGCAGGCTTGGCATTCGGGACGAGCTTCTCGGAGATGCCCTTGAAGGCAGGCACGATCTCGGCGAGGATCACCCGGACACCGGCGAGGATGATGAACACGCCGGCGGCGAACTGTCCGGCTGCCATGAGTGCCCAGACCACATAGTTCTGACCGTCCGAGATCTCCGTCGAGACGTACGCCGGTCCGGCGATCAGCGCCACGACGAGGAAGATCAGCCCCATCGACAGAGCAACGATCACCGTGCTGTCCCGGACGAAGCCCAGTGACTTCGGCACGTTGACCTTCTCGGTCGAGTTCTCGGGGTCGCCCTTCGTCACCTTGGCGACAAGGCCGGACAGGGCGATGCCGACGCCACCCGTGTGGCCGAGCGCGATGTCGTCATTGCCCGTCACCTTGCGCATGAACGGTTGCACGAGCGCCGGAGAGATCGTCACGATCAGTGCTTCGGCGATCGAGCCCCAGAGGATGGCTTCCCACTGAGACATCCCTGCCGTGATGAGGAGAACCGCAATCATCGCGGACTGGTAGAGCGCGACGTGTCCGGACAGGTAGATGTACTTGAACTGCGTCAGACGCGCGAACAGGACGTTGAGGATCATCCCGAAGAAGAAGATGAGTGCGGCTGTGGTGCCGTAGTCGACGAGCACGGGGCCGACGATCGCCTCGTTGTTCGGCACGACACCTTGGACGCCGAACACCTCGGAGAACATGGCGCCGAACGGGTCGAGCGCGGTGACGACGACACCGGCGCCGGCAGAGAGCACGAGGAACCCCACGAACGTGCGGATCGTGCCCTTCATGACGTCCGAGCCGCTCTTGCGCTGCAGGGCGAGGCCGAGCAGCGCGATCAGGGCGACGAGGATCGCGGGTTGACTGAAGACGTCGACGAGGACGTTCAGGAACGAGTTCATGCGGGTCTGCTTCCTGTGTGGGCCGCGGCGGTGCGGCGAAGATTCAGCTCGTGTGGGGGATCCCGAGGCGCTCAGCCGTGGTGCGGACCTTCTCGACCAGCTCGTTCTGGTCGATGATCGAGTCGAGGACGACGACGTCGTCGAAGTGGGCGACCGAGTTCTCCAGGTCCTTGCCGACGAAGAACACGTCGGCGTCGGCGTTGGAGGCGGATCCGAGGTCGGCGTGCTCGACCTCGACGCCGTCAGCCCCGATCGTCTTCAGCGCCTTCTCGATGTTCATCCGGACCATGAGGGACGAGCCGAGTCCGGAGCTGCACATTGCCATGAACTTCACGAGTACTCCTTGAGTGGTGGTGTGCCGCTGAGCGGCGTGGTCGTGACGCCGGGTTCAGGCCGCGTCGACGACGGCGCGGACCTGGGCGTGGGTCGTGGAGGACAGGAGTGCACCGCGCCGCTCCTCGTCGGTGAGCATGGCGGCGATGTCGGCGAGCGTGTCCTGGTGGCTGGAACTGTCGGTCGCTCCCAGGACCACGACGGCGCGAACCGGGTGGTCGGGTGAGTCGGCGAGCTCGGTGGGGCGTGCGAGCAGGAGGAGCGCCACCGACGTGCGGTTGACTCCTGCCTCGGGACGAGCGTGCGCAAGCGTGATCCCGAAGCCGAGATCCATGTAGGTACCGCCGGGTTCGTTCACGTTGGTGACGATCTGATCGACGTAGCCCGTATCGACCGACCCGTCGGCGACGAGCGGAGCGGCGGCGCGACGGATCGCCTCCTCCCAGCCGAGGGTGTCGGCGAAGGTGATCCGATCGTCGGTCAGCAGAGTGGACAACATCATGCTCCTCGGGTCGTGGACGGCAGCCCCGCCGTGGCGGGGTCTCGGAGTGGTGATCCGGACGTGACCACGGTGAAGCTCGCGGTCGCGTCCGCCGAGGCGAATGTCGTCCGACCGTGCACGATCGGCCTGTGGTCGGGCGCGTACGCCGTGGAGGAGGTGTGCAGTCGGAGCGAACCGGCAGGTGCGTCCAGCAGCGCAGCGACGTCGCCCGTGGGGCGGACCATCGACACACTCACGCGGTCCTCGACGAGCTGGAGACCGTAGGTCTCGCGAAGGAAGTCGTACAGCGAGATCTCGTGAAAGTCGGTCGTCGCGACGGCGGGGTAGGCGTCGTGGGAGAGCCACACGCGGCTCAAATGATCCACGGTGCCGTCGACGGAGCGGAGGCGGTCGAGCCGGACGACCGGCGCGGTCGGGTGCACCCCGAGCTCGAGGGCGACGTCGGCGGCTGGTGCGAAGACACCCTGCGTGAGAACGCGGGACGTCACCCGCCGTCCCTCAGCCGCCATCTGATGGAAGAAGCCCGTGAGGTCGAAGACCTCGGTGCGCGGGCCGGCGCTCCGCCGTCGTCCCGTGGTGAAGGTCCCGCGGCCCTGCTCTCGCCGGACGATGCCGTCGCGGTCGAGCTCGTCGAGCGCTCGTCGGACCGTGATCCGCGATACGCCGTACTCCTCGCACAGCAGGGCCTCGCTCGGCAATGGGGTATCCGCCGGAGCCGGACCGAACCGGCGCATGAGGTCGTCGCGAACCGCTCCCCACTTTCCCCGGCGCCCGTTGACACGGACCGCTTCCGGAGGAGTGCTGGTGGTGGATGACATCTGCGCCTCGCTGCACATCATGACGACTGGGGAGAAACATTATGACAAGTTGCGGGAGCGTTCGTCAATCATCATGACAACTTGATGGGCTTCCCACCAACGTCGAGGGCCGAGAAGCGCGTGCTCCTCGGCCCTCGAATGGAAGCGCTCGGTGGTCGAGCGCGCCGGCTCAGATGTAGATCGCCGGGTCCATCCAGCGGGCCTCCTCGGCCGGCGGCTTCGGAGCCAGCTCCTTGGCCGGCACGCCGACGGCGGATCGTCCGGCGCCGACATCCTTGACCACCACGGCGTTGGCGCCCACGCGCGCGTCGGCCCCGAGGGTGACCGGCCCGAGCACCTTGGCGCCGGCGCCGATCGTCACGCGGTCGCCCACGGTGGGGTGCCGCTTGCCCTTGGACATCGAGACTCCGCCGAGCGTGGTGCCGTGGAAGATCACCACGTCCTCACCCACCTCGGCGGTCTCCCCGATGACCACGCCCATGCCGTGGTCGATAAACATCCGGCGGCCGATGACGGCGCCCGGGTGGATCTCGATGCCGGTCAGCGCGCGCGCCGCCTGCGAGAGGAGCCGCGCGGGCAGCCGGAGCCGCCCGCGCGAGCCGTCGGCGTGCCAGAGCCGGTGAGCCACCCGGTGCGCCCACAGGGCGTGGACGCCCGGGTACGCGAGGGCGACCTCGACCTTCGACCGCGCGGCGGGGTCGCCGTGCTGGGCCGCCTCGAGGTCCTCGCGCAGGAGGACCCAGAAGGGCACACCGGAATCATGCACGTCAGTCGACCAGGCCCTCGAAGAGCGCGGTCGACTGGTAGCGCTCGCCGAGGTCCGGGAGGACGACGACGATGGTCTTGCCCGCGAGCTCGGGCCGCTTGGCGACCTGGACCGCGGCGGCGATCGCGGCGCCCGAGGAGATGCCGACGAGGAGGCCCTCCTCGGTGGCAGCGCGGCGCGCGTAGGTCAGGGCGGCGTCGATGTTGATGTCGACGACCTCGTCGTAGAGCTCGGTGTCGAGGATCTCGGGCACGAAGTTCGCGCCGAGGCCCTGGATCTTGTGCGGGCCGGGCTTGCCGCCGGTGAGGATGGGCGACTCCTCGGGCTCGACGGCCACGAGGTGGAGCTCCGGCTTCTGCTGCTTGAGGTAGCCGCCGGCGCCGGTGATCGTGCCGCCGGTGCCGATGCCGGACACGAACACGTCGACCGCGCCGTCCGTGTCGTTCCAGACCTCCGGGCCGGTCGTGGCGCGGTGGACCTCGACGTTGGCCTGGTTGGCGAACTGGCGGGCGAGCACCGCACCGGGGCGCTCGGCGGCGACCTTCTCGGCGGCCTCGACCGCTCCGCGCATGCCGTCGGGCCCGGGCGTGAGGATGAGCTCGGCGCCGAAGGCCCGCAGAAGGGCGCGGCGCTCCTTCGACATCGTCTCGGGCATCGTGAGGACGACCGTGTAGCCGCGGGCCGCGCCGACCATCGCGAGGGCGATGCCGGTGTTGCCGGACGTCGCCTCGACCACGGTGCCGCCCTCGGTCAGCTCGCCGGACGCCTCGGCGGCGTCGATGATCGCCACTCCGATGCGGTCCTTGACCGAGTTCGCGGGGTTGAAGTGCTCGAGCTTGGCGAGGACGGTCGCGCCGGCGCCGTCGGTCACGCGGTTGAGACGGACGAGCGGGGTGCGGCCGACGGCCTGGGTGACGTCGTCGAAGATCTGGGCCATGAGGGTCCTCCGGTTGGTGGGGTCAACGGGCGTACTGGTCGGGAGCGCCTCGGGGGCGCGGCCGCACCCGTCGACGCCGGAGCGGGGCTCGGGCGGTGGGGGCCGGGTGCGGCGGGGCGGGGGTCGGGAGGCCTGACGGCTCGTGCGGGCCCGACTCCCTAGCGACAGCCGCCGTCGGTGCAGAACGCGAAGTGCGGCGGAGGCACGAGGGACACCAGGTCGTCGCGCACGCGTCACCTCCCTGCCGGGGCCGTCGTCGGCCATGAACGTTTGAACTCTCAACCACCTTAGCCGGTGGCCACCGTCCATGGTGCCTGATCGGTGGGGCCGGTCGGCACCAGTCCCACGCGCGTCCGGGATGTGGGCGCGTCAGTCACCCACGACGCCGGCGTCGCTCCCGCCGTCCGCTGCAGCCTTCCGGCCACCCGCCGCCGGCCCGTGCGGCTCGATCGCGTCGCGGGCCTGCGGACGGGGAGCGGCGTCGCCGAGCTCGGTGTCCTCGAGCCGGGAGACCGGCCGCGCGCGCTCCGCCATCGTGTTGAGCAGGGCGGCGCCGCGCCCGGCGTCGTCGATCGTCACGAGCTGGATGCGTCCGCCCGATCGCTCGACCCGGATCGCCTCGCCCCTGCGCGTGACGAGCCCGACGCGACCGTGGGCATCGGTCCGCAGCCCCCAGCCGCCGAACTCGGCGAACGGCTCGACCTGCACGACGTCGGCCCGCACCACCTCGTCGGCCCGCGCCCGGAGCACGGTCATGCCGAGCATCGAGCGAGCGACGAGGCCGTCCGCGTCGACCCGCACGTGGAACCGGAGGAAGGCCAGCTCGAGGGCGATGAGCGCGATGGCGAAGACGGCGCCCCACAGCCAGCTGCCGAGCACGCCCATGAGGACTCCGATCGCGGCCATGGCGAGGACGAGGGCGACGAGCGCGCCCGTCGGTACGCCGGTTCCCTGCGCCCACACCGCGCGCTGGGTCGGCCCGAGGTCGGCACGCTCGGCGTCCGCGGGCACGGGCTCGGTCGCGCGGACGACCGGGTCGTCCCCGGCGCCGGCGGCCGCGGCGATGCCGACGACGAGGCCCGCGACGGACGCCATGAGGATGCCGGCGAGCGGCTCGCCGGGCGGGTCGGTGAGGTTGACCTGCACCGTGGCGACGGCGATCCCCGCGAACATCGTGGCCAGTCCTGCCGAGAGGCCGACCGTCATCCGCCGCGTCATCGACTGCCGGCCGGTCAGGGCCGCGAGCGGGCACGTGATCGCCAGGCTGACCGCGCACAGGATGGCCGGGACGAGCAGCAGCTCGGTGCGCGAGCTCCAGCGGTCCGGGCCGTCCGTGCCCCAGTGCACCGCCACCTGGCTCGGCAGATCGCCCGCGACCGCGGCGATGTAGATCCACGCGGCCGCCGTGACGAGGAGCGGGAGGGCGACCCCGAGCAGGAGCCGACGTCCGCGGTGGGGGACCGGGCCGCGACCGGTGCTGCGTGCTGTGGTGTCGGCGCTGGTCATGACTGCGGCTCCTTGAGGAGGTGGATGACGGTGTTGAGGGGGACGCCGGAGTCCGCGGCCGCCCGGCGCACGGTCTCGATCGCGCGCAGCAGCTTGGCGTCCGGGTAGGGGTGGTCGGCGCGGACCGTGGCGCCACGACCGCGGCGGAGCTCGATGAAGCCCTCGTCGCGCAGCGCCTGGTAGGCGTGCAGCACGGTGTGCTGGTTGACGTCGAGCCCGGCGGCGAGGTCCTTCGCCGACGGCAGCTTCTCGCCCGGACGGACCTCGCCGGCCAGGACGGCGCCCCGGATCTGGGCGACCACCTGTTCGAAGAGCGGTTCCGCCGAGGCGGTGTCGATGACGACCTGCATGGGTTCACTCTATAGTTCTATGAGAACTAGAACAAGCCGTCCAGGGTAATGCCGTGGGTCCCCGCACTCGCGGGGCGAGATCCCCTCATCCGTGGGGCAGCTCGACCTCGTGCGGTCCTGCGACGACCACCCGGGCCGTCCCGCCGGACAGCTCTGCCGCCCGCGCCGCGAGCGCCCCCGGTTCGTCCGTCGCCACGTCCAGCTCGACACCTTCCGCGTTCCACCGCACGTCCAGGACCGACGTCATCGACGACCCCGACGACCGCAGCTCCGCCTCGAGCCGCGGCCCGACCGCGTGGTCGGCCGTCACCGTGCACCGCGTGAGCACCCGCACGCCGACCCGGGGCAGTGCCTCGAGCGCCCCACCGACGGCGTCGCCGTACGCACGCACGAGCCCGCCGGTCCCCAGCAGCGTCCCGCCGAAGTACCGCACGACGACGACGGCCACCGCCTCGAGGCCCGCCCCGTCGAGCCGGTCGAGCATCGGTCGGCCCGCGGTCCCCGAGGGTTCGCCGTCGTCGGAGCTGTGCGCGACCGTGGGCCCGCCGTCCTCAGCGGGCAGGATCCATGCCGAGCAGTGGTGCCGGGCCTGCGGGTGCGCGGCCCGCGCGTCGGCCAGGAGGGAGCGGGCGGCGTCCTCGTCGTCGGCCCGTGCGGCGAGCGCGAGGAACCGCGACCGCTTCTCGACGAGCTCGAACTCGGCCCGGGCGCCGCGCGCGGGGCGGAGCGCGACGGGGGGTGCGTCGTCGTCGGGGGAGAAGGTCCCGGACCCGGCGCCGAAGCCCCCGGCCCCGACGCCGACACCCCCGGACCCGACGCCGAGACCTCCGGCCCCGGACCCGGACGCACCGGCGGTCACTCGGCGGCCTGCTCCTCACGCCCGAGCAGGTGGGCGACCCGGTCGGCCTCCAGGGCCGCGACATGGGCGTCGGCCGGGGTTCTCGTGGTGAGGACGAAGTCCGTCAGCTGCTTGCGGACCGTCGCGCGCAGGGCATCGGGGTCCCAGGGCTTGCCGATGTAGTGGTCGAGCCCGCCCTCGTTGACCGCCCGGATCGTGTCCGCCTGCTCGGCCTCGGCGGTGAGCAGGATCTTGCGCGAGTCGGACGTGCGCGGGTCGACCCATGCCTCGACGAGCATGTCGACGCCGTTGCGGCCGGGCAGCCCGTGGTCGACGAGCAGCATCGCGGGGATGTCCTCGTCCGCCATCACCTCGTCGACGATCTCCCACGCGTCGTCGACCGTGTCGGCCTCCTCGATGCGCACCGTCGCCGCGAACGGTTCGAGGTCACGCACGACGGCGGCCCGCACCCCGGGGTCGTCCTCCAGCACGACGATGGTCAGCCTCATCTCGTCTCCCTCCCGGCGGTCCCGTCCGCCACCTGTGCGCCCGGACCGGGCGGCAGCTCCACGATCATCTCCGTCAGTCCCTCGCGCGAGCGAGCCGTCATCGTCCCCCCGGCGTGCTCGACGATGTCACGCGACAGCGCAAGCCCCAGCCCCAGTCCACCGCCGCTGCCGCCGGACCGGGTGGTGAACCGCCGCGTGAAGATCCGTTCGAGGTCGCCGGCCGGGATCGGCGGCCCGTCGTTCCCGACGACGACGCGCACGTTCCCGTCATCCGTCGCCGACACGTCGATCGACAGGGTGCCGTGCCCGCCCATGGCGTCGGCCGCGTTGACGAGGACGTTGGTCCAGACCTGGTCGAGACGGCCGGGCTCGGCGCGCACAGGTGGGACGTCGGCGAGCGTGACCTCGGTGGCGATGCCGCGGCGGCGGTGCTCGGTGAGGGTGAGGGCGGAGCGCAACGAGTCCGCGACGACGACGGACGCGGTGGGGTCGCCGCCAGGGCCGCCGCCGCCCGGTGCCCCGGGGTCCGCGGACGACGTCGACGCGTCCTCGCCCGGTGCCGCCGGAGCGTCGGGGCCGGCGGGGCCGCCCGACGCCGCGGCGTCCCCCTGCGCGGGGGAGTCGGCCTGGACGTGGGCGCGGATGCTCGCGACGAGCGCCGCGACCTGGCGGGTACCGCCGTCGAGGTGCCGCAGCGCGTCGCCGACGGCGGTGGCGTGCGTGGCGCGCGCGATCGCCGACTCGTCGCCCGCGAGCCGCGAGGCCTCTGCCGGGTCCTCCACGCCGGCGGAGAGCAGCCGGCGCGCGAGCACGTCGTCCCCGACCTCGGCCGCGAGGGAGCGGCGCAGCGCACGGTCGTCTGCGCTCGCGCGCAGGGGGCGGTTGCGCGTGTGGGCGATGCGGCGCCGTGCGTCCTCGATCCGTCCGCGCAGGTCGGCGGCAGGGGAGGTGGCGGCCCGGGTGTCGTCGTCGGGGGAGTCGGTCGAGTCGGTCGTGTCCGAGCCTCCGCCGGACTCGTCGACGAGCGAGTCGAGCAGGTCGTCGAGATCGTCGGCAAGGTGGTCGAGGGCGCTGGCCATCGCCGCGACCGGGTTGGTCAGCTCGTGCGCGATCCCTGCGGTCAGGTCGCCGAGCAGGGCGGCGGACGCGCGGGTGGCCTCGTCGTCGTGCGGTGACGGGCTCGGCACGGCGGTCCTCTCCTCGGGCTCGGCTGCAGCTCGATCCTAGGCGGCAGGTGTGACGCGTCGCGCGCCCGAGGTCCTGGCGAGGGATCTCACACGACGCGTAGGCTGTGCAGGTTGGCCCCTGGGCGTCGCGCTCTGGCATCCTTGGGGGTCGTTGATCGTCCACCCGAGAAAGGAGCGGCAGGGCCATGGCAGTTCCCAAGCGCAAGATGTCCCGCAGCAACACCCGCTCTCGCCGGTCCCAGTGGAAGGCCGAGCTCACCGAGCTCGTCACCGTCCGCGTCAAGGGTCGCGAGATCAAGGTCCCCCGTCGTCTGGCGAAGGCCTACCAGAAGGGCCTCGTCGAGGCTGACTGACTGATCTTCACGCACGGCCCCGTACCCGTCAGGGTGCGGGGCCGTCGTCGTTCCACGGGCCGGTCGTGGCGCCCGGCCGCCCGGTGGTCCCCGGCTACTCACCGCCACCACCTCGTGCGGCCGTCACCTCGCACCCGCACACTCGCGAGGCGCCGCGCCCACGTCCGGGGACCGGGCGGCCGACACTCGGGCGGCGCCACCTCCTCCCGTCGACGACCACCCCCGCCCACTCGACGTCCCCGGGGATCGGGACAACTACCCGCTGCGCGCTCGACCGCTGCGGCCGCGTCCGGTGAGAATGGCGGGTCCCGCCGACCAGCGCGGGCACGATCGAAACGGAGTGAGCATGTCCGCCGTCCAGGGCCTGGTGCGCATCGAGGGAGCGCCGCGGGACTACGCATGGGGATCCGCGATCCGCATCCCCGAGCTCCTCGGTGTCGAGCCGGCGGGCGGGCCCGTCGCCGAGCTCTGGTTCGGAGCGCACCCCGAGGCCCAGGCCCGGACCCGACCGTGTCGCCCCGCGGGAACGACCCCCGTCCCCATGCCCGACGGCGAACGGCGCACCAACGGCGGCGCTCCCGACGACACCATCGACCCGCCTGACGGCGAACGGCGCACCAACGGCGTCGAACCGAGATCCCTCGGTGACCACATCGCGGCCGACCCGTCCCGCACGCTCGGCGCCGACGTCGTCACCCGGTACGGGGAGCACCTGCCCTACCTGCTCAAGCTCATCGCGCCCGACCGCGCCCTCTCCCTCCAGGTCCACCCCGACCTCGAGCGGGCCCGGCGCCGGTTCGCCGAGGAGGAGGCCGCCGGCATCCCGCGAGGCGACTACGCCCGGAGCTACCGGGACCCCAACCACAAGCCGGAGATGGTCTACGCGCTCACCCGGTTCGAGGCCGTGTGCGGGTTCCGGGCCCCGCGCCGCGCGATCGAGGTGCTCGCCGGGCTCGGGACGCCGCTGACCGCCGAGCTCGAGGAGGCGCTGCGGGCGGCGCCGTCGGCGGACGGTGTGCGCTCCGTGGTCGAGCGGCTGCTGCGCGAGGAGACCCGGCCGAGCGCGGCGGAGGTCGGCGAGGTGGCGGCCGCGTGCGCGCGCCGCCTCGCTGACGGGTCCTCGCCGTCGCCGCGGATGGACCGCATCGTCGGGCAGCTCGCGGGGGAGCACCCGGGGGACCCGGGCGTCGTCGTCGCCCTCCTGCTCAACCCCGTCACCCTGCACCCCGGCGAGGCGATGTTCGTGCCCGCCGGCGCCGTCCACGCCTACCTGTCCGGGTTCGCGGTCGAGATCATGGCCTCCTCGGACAACGTCCTGCGCGCGGGGCTGACCACCAAGCACGTCGCCGTCGGGGAGGTTCTCGAGGCGCTCGAGTACGTGGCGGCGCCGCCGGTGCGGATCGCGCCCGAGACCGTGAGCGAGAGCGTGGGCGTCTACTACGCGCCCGTCGACGACTTCGAGCTCGCCGTCGTCACGCTCGAGGCCGAGGGCGTGGCCGAGTCCCTCGTGCCCGGCCGCGGGCCGCGGATCCTGCTCGCGCTCGACGGCGAGGTCACCGTGACCGTCGACGGGCTCGCCGCCACGCTGCGCCGCGGTCAGGCCGTGTTCGTGGCGGGCGACCTCGGGCCGGTGACGGTGACCGGGCGGGGGCGGCTCGTCCAGGCCGACGTGCCCTGACCGACCCGGCTGGACGGGGTCGATCGCGTGTCCGGCACCGACCAGGCCTGCCCGCGACACGCGGCCCCCGGGGAGAACTAGCCGCACCTCGGGGTGCCGACGGCGATAGCGTGTTGCGAAGGTATGTTCGCGTCAGTTTCGCGCGCCCAGTCGTCAGAGCGGAGTCCATCGGTGGATCACGAGCCCGGCCAGCAGTTCGCCGGCTACACGATCGTGCGCGAGCTCGGTCGGGGCGGCATGGGGTCGGTGTATCTCGCGAAGCACCCGCGGCTGCCGCGGCAGGACGCCCTCAAGATGCTCAGCACCTCGCTCGCGAAGGACGAGGCCTTCCGCACGCGGTTCGAGCGCGAGGCGGACCTGGCGGCGCAGATCTTCCACCGCAACGTCGTGGCGGTCTACGACCGCGGCGAGCACGAGGGCCAGCTGTGGATCGCCATGCAGTACGTCGAGGGCACGGACGCCGCGGCCGAGGTCAAGGCGGTCGAGGGCGGGCTGGAGCCGGCGCGCGCCGTCCACATCGTCCACGAGGTCGCCGCCGGCCTCGACTTCGCCCACCGCAACGGGCTGCTCCACCGGGACGTCAAGCCCGCCAACATCCTGCTCGCGCCGCCGCTCGACCCGGACGACGAGGACGAGCCCGAGCAGGTCCTCCTCACCGACTTCGGCATCGCCAAGACCGTCGACGACGGGGACAACCTCACGGGCACCGGCAACCTGCTCGCGACCCTCGCCTACGCCGCCCCGGAGCAGATCGAGGCGCACCACCTGTCGCACAAGGTGGACGTCTATGCGCTGGGCTGCGTGCTCTACGAGCTCCTCACCGGCAGCATCCCGTTCCCCGCGGACACGCCGTTCAACAAGATGAACGCGCACCTCACGCTCCCGCCTCCCAAGCCCTCGGAGTCCGTGCCGGGGCTGGGGACCGCGTTCGACGCCGTCATCGCCAAGGCGATGGCCAAGGACCCGGCCGAACGGTACGACACGTGCCGCGCGCTCGGTCGCGCCGCCTACAAGGCCCTGCGCGAGTCGCAGGCAGGTGGCGCGGGCGAGAGCTCCGAGGCCGGTGGGTCTGAGGGTGGTGCGGGATCCGGTGCTGCATCTGCGGGCGCCGGATCGTCGGCGTCGGGTGGTGCGAGCGGCCTGCACACGGCGGGCCCGCCGACCGGCCGGCGCGTGGCCGGACCCGGCGAACGGACGGGCACCGGACGAACCGCCACCCCCGGCGCGGGTGCCCAGGCGGCGCCGGGCCGGACGCCCGGCGGCGGCCAGTACCCGAGTGAGTCCCAGACCGGCCCGCGCCCGCCGTTCACGCTGATGGTCCGCCGGTTCTTCGGCCCGGGCACGCAGTCGCTCCAGGTAGGGCCGGTCGACACGCGCCAGGTCTCGCCCCAGGACCGCGGCGCGATCGAGCAGCTGCTGCGCGAGTCCCAGTTCTTCGACCTCCCACCGCGTCTCCCGCTCGAGCGCGTGATCCCGGGCGACCACCTCGAGGAGATCACCGTGGGCAGCGGTGGCCGCACCTGGACGGTCGCGTACGAGTTCAAGGGGGCCCGGCACCCCGTCGTCCTCGACGGGATCAGCCAGCGGCTCGCCCGCCTGCAGCAGTGGCAGCCCACAGGGGCGATCCCCGTGTCCGAGCAGGCCGGCGGCCCCGGTGGCGGTCCCGTCCCTGGTCGGCCCGGCGGCGGGCCCGGTGGCCCAGGGGCCCCCGGGGGTCCGGTTGTGCCCGGACGTCCCGGAGCGCCCGGCAGCTCCCCGTCCGCGATGTCCGGCGCCACGGGAAGTCACGGTGTCCCGGGCGCGGCTGCTCCGGTGGCGGCAGGTCCCGCCTCGGGTGCCACGGGCACGGCCGGTCCGGGCGCCGGCTCACCCGTCTCGGCCGCGTCCGGTGCGACGGGCTCCCACGCGGTACCCGGACCCGGCGGCTCGGGCCCGCAGACCCAGCAGGCCCCCGGTGGTCCTGGCGGCCCTGGCCCGCAGCCTCAGCAGAGCCCCGGTGGTCCCGGCGGCTCGAGCCCGTCGGCCGTCTCCGGCGCGACCGGCAACCACGCCGTCCCGCCGCAGGGCGGCGCCGCGGCGACCGGCGCAGCCGGCCGTCCGGGTGGACCGGGCGGCACCGGCGGACCCGCTCCGTTCGCCGGCTCTCCCGCGTCGGCTGCCGGCCCGTCCGGTCCCGGCGGCTCAGCAGCTCCCGGGCGACCCGTGGGCCTCGGCGGTCCGGGCGGTGTCGCGCCGTTCGCGGGGTCGCCGGCGTCCACGGGTGGCCCGGCACCGTTCGCCGGCTCGCCCGCATCGGCCGCCGGCCCCGGACCGTACGGTGGCAGCGGCCAGTACGGCGGTCAGAGCCAGTACGGCAGCGCCGCCAAGGGGACGAAGCGCCGAGGCCTGCACCCGGCGGTGCTCGGCGCGATCGTCGTCGTCGGGCTCATCGTGGTGGGTGGCGTCATCTGGCTGCTGACCCGCGGGGGAGGGGAGGAGCCCCAGGGCGCGGAGGAGCTCGCCGACGCATGGGGCACGGAGTCCTCGATCCCGGCCACGTTCCCCGACCTTGTCGCCTCGCAGGCGGGTGGCCAGGGCTTCAACTCCGCCACCTGCGAGAACGGCGTCTCCGGCCACATGGATGACGTGCCCGCGGGCCTCGTGGCGGCGATGACCTGCACCCAGTCGGACGGCATCGAGTACTCGGTGCTCGAGTTCGAGAGCAGCATCGAGCGCGACGAGTTCACCTCGAACGGCGACGACAACCTCGGCTGGGAGCGGACGGTCTGGGGGTACATCACGGGGGAGGAGGACGGCGTCCTGTTCCGCACGCCGCCAGAGGTCACCGACCCGGGTGAGCTCTACACGACCTTCTATGACGCCGAACGCTCGGCCATGGTCGTCGCCGTGTACGGCGACGGCACCGGCTCGGAGGAACTGCAGAGCAGCTGGTGGAGACCCTCGCCCTTCTGACCGGTCGGGGCGTGGGCCCCGGCGGCGCGCTCCTCGAGGGGCGTGAGCCGCTCACGCCTCCGGGCCGGTGATGCCGACGTCCGCGAGGTCCTTCGCCTCACGGCTCTCGGGGTCGTAGGGCTTGGCCGCCGACATGAGGACGCGGGCGTTCTCCGGGGTGACGACCTCGACGTCGACCGTGTTCCACGGCGTGTGGCGCGGTCCCCGCGCCGAGCCCGGCCGCAGCTCCTCGCACGCCTCGGCGATCCCGTCGACCTGGTCGAGCACGGCAGCGAAGGTCACGCTCGACGCCGGGGGCGCCGGGGCTTCCTCGTCGGTGGCGACGAGCAGGACGTCCTGGAACGCCCAGCGGCGCAGGTGGACCATCCGGCCCGGGATCGAGAAGAGGTCGACGAAGCCCAGCGCGCGCTGCCAGAAGTCGGCGGACACGTCGATGTCGGTCGTGGGGACCGTGACGAACATGGGCATGCCGTAGATGCCGCGGAAGATGTCAGGCGCGACGGCGTCGGGCCCGGGCTCGGGGACGGGACTGTGCTCGAAGGCGTCGTAGTAGGCGCTCATGCGGACCACCTTGAAGGCTCACCCAGCGTCAAGGTCAAGGGAGTTTCGGAGATCACCCACCGCGACGTCGCGCGGGCGACCGGACCGGCTGGACCCCCGTCACCGGGGGTTCAACCGTCCACGATGTCCTGGGACATCACATCGGTCGGGGTGGCGGGACTTGAACCCACGGCCTTCCGCTCCCAAAGCGGACGCGCTACCACCTGCGCCACACCCCGTTCGCCCCGGTCTCCCGGCGACGAGGACCGTTCCTCCGGTGCACCGAGTGCTCGGTCCGGACGACGATCGCCCGCTCAGGGTACGGCGGGAGTCCGGCGACGGCGGCTCCCGACGCGGGCAGGAGAGACCGATCACTCACCCGGGTGCCGACTTCGGCGCAGGCGATCCGCCTTGCTAACCTGGGCGCTGCCCCTGGCCACTGTCGAGGGCGCGCGAGTGTAGCTCAATGGTAGAGCCTCTGCCTTCCAAGCAGATTACGCGGGTTCGATTCCCGTCACTCGCTCCGAGCTCTTCGGCCCGACGGGGCACGGTCAACGGCTCTGTCCGGTCAGCAGGGGCCGCGCGGCTGCCAGGAGCTCGGTCGACTGCCCGGCTTCGGCGAGCGACCGATTGATGAGGTCGATGGCCGCCCCGGTGAACTCCGCGCTCTGGGTGGGCTCGACGCTGCCCGGAGAGTCGAGTTCCCGCGCCTGATCCGCGAGCCCGGTCGCCATGGCCTGGAGGAAGGGAGTGGCCAGCTCGGCGAGCTCGACAGCCGGCCGGCCGTCGTCGCGCACCAGCCGCCCCCCGGCCTCGAACCCGGCGAACATGGCGTACATGGCGCCGAGGATCGCCGTGTCGTACAACGAGGCGGCACCGGGATCGGGTCCGAGGTAGCTCGACCGCCCCCAGACATCGAGCACCGGTCGAAATCGCTCGACGGTTGCCGCGGCACCGCTGTAGAGCACGAGGGCCTCCGGATCGCCGATCATGTCGGGGATCGCGAGCACGCCCCCGTCGACGACGTCGACCCCGTGACGGACCGCCCACCGGTCGAGCTCGCGCGCCTCGACGGGGGTCGTCGTCGTCACGTTGACGACGACCGAGCCCTCGAGCGCGTCGACCACCGGCTCGAGCTGCTCGCGGACGGCCGCGTCGTCCAGCAGGCAGACCACGACCAGCGGGGAGGCGCGCACGGCGCTCGCGACCGTGGGGGCGATCGTCGCACCCGCCTCGGCGAGCCCGGCCGCCTTGCCCGGGCTGCGGTTCCACACGGTGACGGCGTGACCGTCGGTGAGCAGCTGTGCGGCCAGGGCGCGGCCCATCGCGCCGAGCCCGAGCACGCTGACGTTCATGCGGCTCCCTCCGTGACCTGCGGGGCGAGGATCGCCTCGTGGATGCTCGACGCGCCATCCTTGGCGTGCCCGAGATCCATCGCGCGTCGGTAGAGGGAGCGGACGGCGGCCGGAAGCCCGGCGTCGATCCCGGCGTCCTCACTCGCGACCGTGATGTGGTCGATGCCCTCGGACATCATCGCCAGGCTCGCGCCGAGGTCCGGGTACGAACGATCGTCGATCTCTTCGGCCGTGCCTGTGAGGAAGGACGGCATCTCGGCGAGCATCCGGACCGCGTAGGGGAGGAACTCGCGCGCGGGGACACCTGCCGACCCCACGAGCGCCGCGGCGTGCTGAACGCTCGCCAGCGCATTCATGAAGATGTCCAGCAGCGCCTGGTACCACAGGAGTGCGAGCGACGGCCCCGGGCCGACGTACTCCGCCCTGGCGAGCAGGCCGAGCACCCCGGAGTGGCGGTCGAGCTCCTCTCTCGGCCCGCCGTAGAAGGCGTAAGCCCCTTCCTCACCGACAACGGTGGCGGGCACCATGAGGCCGCCGGCGAGGAACGTCGCTCCGTGCCGGGCCGCCCATTCGGCGGCGCGGTCGGCCTCGCGCGGCACGTCCGAGCTGAGGTTGACGATCGTGCGTCCGGCGAGGCCGTCCGTCGCCGGACCGAGCAGGTCGTACATCGCCCGGTAGTGGGTGAGGCTGACGATGACGAGGTCGGCGGATCCGAGTGCGTCGGCCGCATCGTCCGCCCGTCGTGCGCCGGCCGCGACGAGCTCGTCCGCACGGGACGCCGTCCGGTTGAGGACGGTGACGGCGATGCCGTGGCGCAGGAGGGTATGCGCGATGGCTTGGCCCATCGGTCCGAGTCCGACCACCGTCGCGGATGAGTGGGGAGAGGTCATGGTCTGTCCTGTCATCGAGTCGAAGGTCCCCGAGGGCGACGGGACCGCCGCGGTCGCGCGGCCTGTCCACGGTCACCCGGCTGCGATACGTTCGACAAGTACCCACTTCTATGTCAGGTACTGACCTCGAGGTAAGTGAGGAGCACTCGTGCGGAGACAGGCTCGGCCCTACTCGTGCGGCATCGACGCTGCGCTCGACGTCGTCGGCGGCAAGTGGAAGGGGCTCATCCTGTGGGCGCTGAACGACGGGACGAAACGCTTCGGCGAGGTGCGTCGCCTCGTCCCTGGGGTGACGGAGAAGATGCTGACCCAGCAGCTGCGCGAGCTCGAGGCCGACGGCATCGTGCACCGCGAGGTCTTTCGGGAGGTTCCGCCGAGGGTGGAGTATTCCCTCACGGAGCTCGGCGTGTCGCTGGACGCCGCGATGAGCTCGCTCGGTGAGTGGGGCGAGCGGCACATGGACCGGATCACGGCCGTGCGCGAGGCTGCCGATGCGTAGCCGTCGGTGTCGGTGACGGGAACGACGACGTCCCCGGCCCGGACGAGCGGGACGGGGACGTCGGAGTGAGCTGCCTGGGTGTCAGGCGCGGGCCTCGTAGGACAGGCAGTCGGCCTCGGTGCCGCCGACGCGGATGAAGTCGGCCGTGCACTCGAGGTTCTCGTTGTGCAGGCAGGACGTGCGCTGGCAGGCGCCGACCTGGGCGACGACCTTGTCGAGGCCGCCCTTGACGTTGAGCGGCAGGAACGTGGCGCACTGCGCGTCCTGGCCGACGGTGACGGCGAATGCGGTGCAGCCGTCGTGGTTGTAGGAGCAGCCGTCGATGGAGCACTCGCTCACGCGCGGCATCTCGAGCACGGACATGGTGTCCTCCTGACGTCGAGGCGCGCTGGTCGCGCCGGATGAAAAGAATGTAGAACCAATGGAGGAATGCGTCCAGAAAGGCAATGCATGCCTTACCCTTCAATGCGGACCGAAATGCATTTCTATTTCGGTGGCGTTTTGTGGCTCTTCCGGATTGAGGGTGTAGACGGCCTGGCGCGGTGGTGAGCGAGGTGCCGGCGTGTCAGCGTCCAGATAGGGGTCGAGGTCTTCCGATGATGGGGGTTCTCACGCCACCCACCGGGAAGACCTCGACGTGCCTGACGCTACCTTCGCCCGCCCTGATCTGACCACGTTCGCTCGTCTGGACGAGCTCGGCTTGGAGGTCGTCGGCCAGCGCATCGAGCCTGGTCGGGCGGTCCTGGCCTGCAGGGTCGTCGAACCGGACAGCTGGTGCCGGCGGTGCGGGTGCGAGGGCGTCGCGCGGGACACCGTCACGCGCGAGCTCGCTCACGAGCCTTTGGGGTGGCGTCCCACGACGCTGGAGGTGAGGGTGCGTCGGTACCGGTGCACGGGCTGCGGGCACGTGTGGCGTCAGGACACGACCGCCGCGGCCGAGCCGCGCGCTCGGCTCTCCCGCCGCGGGTTGCGGTGGGCGCTGGAAGGGATCGTGTGCCAGCACTTGAGTGTCGCTCGTGTCGCCGAGGGGCTGGGGGTCTCGTGGAACACCGCCAACGCCGCGGTCCTGACCGAAGGACGCCGCGTCCTCATCGATGATCCGACCCGGTTCGACGGCGTCAGCGCCATCGGTGTCGACGAGCATGTCTGGCGCCACACCCGCCGCGGCGACAGGTTCGTGACCGTGATCATCGACCTCACCGCTGTTCGCGAGGGGACCGGCCCGTCCCGGCTGCTGGACATGGTCGAGGGCCGCTCGAAACACGCCTTCAAGCAGTGGCTCGCGGGCCGGCCGCAGGACTGGCGCGACGGGGTCGAGATCGTCGCGATGGACGGCTTCACCGGGTTCAAGACCGCCGCCGCCGAAGAGCTGCCCGACGCGGTCGCCATCATGGATCCTTTTCACGTGGTCCGCCTCGCTGGCGACGCGCTCGATGACTGCCGGCGCCGTGTCCAGCAGGACACCTGCGGGCACCGGGGCCGCAAGGGCGATCCGCTCTACGCCGCCCGCCGGACCCTGCACACCGGCGCCGACCTGCTCACCGAGAAGCAGTCCCAGCGCCTGGAGGGCCTGTTCGACGGCGACACCCACGTAGCGGTCGAGGCCGCCTGGGCCGTCTACCAGCGCATGATCGCCGCCTACCGCGTCCCCGACCGCGCACATGGTCGCCAGCTCATGGCCCAGCTCATCGCCTCCGTCAGCTCCACCGTGCCAGCCGCCCTGACCGAGCTGCGCAAGCTGGGCAGGACCCTGAAGCGCCGCGCCGCCGACGTGCTCGCCTACTTCGACCGGCCCGGCACGTCCAACGGCCCCACCGAGGCCATGAACGGCAGGCTCGAGCACCTGCGCGGCTCGGCCCTCGGCTTCCGCAACCTGACCAATTACATCGCCCGATCACTACTCGAGACGGGCGGATTCCGACCCCAACTACACCCTCGAATGTGAAGAGCC